>CAIQDO010000510.1 GCA_903870555.1 uncultured Caulobacteraceae bacterium | reverse complement strand
CGCGGCCGAGCTCGGCGGGATCGACATCCTGGTTTCCAACGCCGGCGCGATGGCCGTGGGCAATGACCCGGCGGCCTGGGAGCAGAATTTCCGCCTGGACGTGCTGGGTATGGTCAATGCCTTCGAGGCGGCCAAGCCCTTCCTGCTGAAGGCCGGCGAGACGAAGGGCGATGCGTCGTTTGTGGTGATTTCCTCGGTGTCGGCGGCGGAGAGCGATAGCGCCGGCTCCTATGGCCCGATCAAGGCGGCCCTGATTCATCAGGCCAAGGGACTGGCCCGACAATACGCGGCGAAGCATGTCCGCGCCAATGTCGTCTCGCCCGGCGCCGTCTATTTCGAGGGCGGGGTATGGAACATGATCGAGACCAACATGCCGGCGATGTACCAGGGCATGATGGATCGGATCCCGATGGGCCGGATGGCGACGCCGGGCGATATCGCCAAGGCGGCGGTGTTTCTGGCCAGCCCGGCTTCGTCCTTCACTTCCGGCGTCAATCTGGTCGTGGACGGAGTCAGCAGTCGGCGCGTGAATTTCTGAATCCGGGACGAGACCATGACCGCGTCCATCGAGATCTACTATTAGCCTATCGTCAAGCGCGCCCCGGCCCAGGCAAAGTCGATCCATCGCGGCGCTGGTCTTGCCCGGTCTGGGCGCGACGCACGACCGGGGTCTTCAATGTCACTTGCCCTTCACGAAATTGTGTGAAGGTCTCGTCAAGGGCTTCCTGAAGCGCAACACTTTGCCGCGCCGAATTCACCTCCCCTTCAGGACAATTGGGGAGTAGTGAGACCTTCGCGCGGGTGTTCACGGCAGAGTAAGCTGTGTCGTCCGGCCGGGAAGGAATATGCTTGATGGGTGCGTCGACCGTCAAAGTCCGGCTGCCGGTTTTGCTGGGTCGCCCCAATGCGGACGCGCTGTTCCGCATAGGCCTGCGGTTCTCGACGCCCTCGGGTGGCGACGCGGAAGACCCGGTCACCGCCCATGCTTTGTTTGACCTTGCCGCCCGGCTCGGTTCGCTTGAAGCGAAGGTCTATCGGCGCGAACCGAGCGATGAGATGGACCCCGACGATGTCGCTGAAGCCAATCGAGTCGTGAGGGAATGGTTCGACCGCGCCTGAATCGCGCTTCCCGAAATCGACGCATTGCCCCGGCCATTTGGGTCCGCTAGAAGACCTCTCCCTTCGGGGAACGGGAGACAACCCGACCAAAACCAGATGGTGACGTGGCCGAGTGGCTGAAGGCAACGGTTTGCTAAATCGTCATACCCGAAAGGGTATCCAGGGTTCGAATCCCTGCGTCACCGCCACCATCCAGCCAACGTCGTATTAGGCGCTTTGGCGGCTATTGGTGTTCTTGCATTAGGTCCCTGTCTTTCGGAACGGCCGCGCCCGCGCTGGAATCGCGTTTCTCTGATTTATTTCGATGGATCCGTTAAAAATCCGAGTCGTGCTCGAAATCTAAAAAGACTGAGCCTGACTCAGCCTTTAGATCGGTTCCGTTTTTTCGAGCGGTCTCTGGCGGGCGCCGGCGCCGCTTGGTCCGCCTTGACTCCAAGATAGTCCATGACAGCGCGGTACTTGGGGGCCGTTTCGGGGGGTTGATCCTGGTATTCAAGCAGTCCTGACGCCCCGTACCAGTCCGGCTCGGCCGCGAAGGTGTGGATCATCAACAGGTCGCCGCCGCTGTTGAACCAGGAATCGAACATGTGAGTGAAAATTCGGCTCATGTTGGGATCTCGGCTCACCGCCGTGAACAGGTCGGCGATCTTGCCGCGATAGGCCGCGACCTGTCGGGGTTCCATGGCCAGGGTATTGAGGTCGACGCCGTCTTCATAGGCGACAAGCGTAAGGCCGAAACGGCGGGCCAGGTCGGCGTATCGTTCGATCAGTGGCTTGACGTGTTCGTCGACTTCGTCGTCGAGCCGGATCAGCACCTGCGGGACACTCATGCTCACGATCCGGTCATAAAAGCTTGAGTCGACAGGCTGCCAATTCACCAGGGTGCGGGGAGAGACATAGGGCGCTATCGCCAGGACATCGGCCTTGCCGCCCTGACTTTTCAAGAACGTCAAACCTGTTTCGGTGAACTTCGGATCATAGGTTACGGCTGAGAATACACGCCGGAGTCGTCCCTGGTCAGGGCCGTATACACCGGACCATATCCTGAAAATTTCCGACGAACGCGTTGCGTACTGATAGATGTTAGCCAAGCGCCGATCACTTGACAGCCCGGCCGCCAAACCCTTGTTTGTGACGTAGTCGTGATTCGCGGAAAAATATTGGTTCCAGGTTTCATTGCCATATTCTAGATAGACATGAAGGTTTGGCCGCAGCCGGCGGTGCACCAATTCAGCCATGTGCCTTACGAAGTCGTCGGAGGCTCTGACGGGTACAGTAAACCAGGGGTCCGCCCCGAGGCGGTTCGCCAGATCGATTTGGTATTCGAGCGCGACGCCCGATAAACGATCGGTGGCGGTATAGGATGGAGCCGTCTGGGTTTCATAGTCGGGCGACCGCTCGTCGGCCCATTCCTGGGTCTGGGCATAGTTGATCCGTTGCCACTCCATGAACCGAATTGCCCGAAAAGGCTTGAGCCGTTCCAGGAACAACGGGTTGAATGGATCTTTCAGATAGCTGGTTTCAAAGCCCGGCATGACGAACCGGATGCGGCGGAGCGGATTGGCGGGATCGGTGTCCCGTTCGACGATCGTGATTCCGCCGTTCGGACCTGGGGTTGGTTTGACCAGCACCTTGATCTGTCCGGCCGCGCGGTCAACGACCGAGACGCCAGCGCCCGATATGTCCAGCCAGCCTATTCCGTCGTAGAACACGGTGTAGAGGCCACCAGGATAGTGAGCCCGGCCATTTTGGAAGATCCGCGTCTCGGCGCCCTGGCCGGGGGCTAGACGAACAACCCAGCCTTCCGCGTCCAGGGCCAGCGGAGCGGGCGGAACGCCCGGAGCGAGGCTTTTCGCCGACCATGGCGCCGATGTCTTGAAGACATCGACGAAAGGAATGTCCGAGGAAAGGGGGCTTTGGGCAAAGAGGTTGGTGCCGATTCTGGGGCTCGACGCCCGCGCCGGGCCGGGGCCGCCGTTGGTGACGGTCGTGAACAGGAGAACGAAAACGAACGCGCTAAGCAGTCTTTTCATGCGGTTTCTCCAAACCCCGAACCCAAGACGTGATCATCGGTAATCTCACGCGTGCGCTCGTCGTAACCCCAACGAACGGCCGGTCGACTTGCGGACCCGACCACATCGCGCAGGGGGCCGCGATCGCGGGTCGCCGATCGGGTGTCGCCTTGAACCCCGCAACACCTAGCGCCTCCGCTCGCCCCGTATCAGCCCCCCCGGCGTCGCGCCGGTCCACAGGCCATTTTCGAACGTCACCGTCCCCGACTTCAGGGTCGCGCGGTAGCCTCGAGCGGTCTGCAGCAGACGAACGCCGCCGGCCGGCAGGTCCTGGACGATCTCGGGCGGGCTGAGATCGAGAGTGTCCATTTCGATGATATTCAGGTCGGCCAAATACCCCGGCGCGACAACGCCCCGATCCAGCCAGCCCACATGGCGCGCGTTCCGCTGGGTGTAGCCGTGGACGAGGCTCTCCAGCGGGATGCTGTGGCCGGATTTGCTGCCTCGGCTCCACAGTCCGATTGTCGTGGTTGGAAAGCTTCCATCGCAGATCGTGCCGCAATGCGCGCCCCCGTCGGAAAGGCCATAAAGGGTATGGTCCGACGTCATCATGCCGAAGGTGTCGTCGAGGTTGCCCCGGGCGTAGTTGATCAGCGGCATGTAGATCAGTCTGCGCCCGCCGTTCTCCAGAAAGACGTCATAGGCGTAAGCCGCGATGTCGCGGCCGGCCCGCGCGGCTTCGGCCGCCAATGACGAGTCCGCGGAGGGTTCGTAGTCGACGGGGTCGCTCATCCGGAACATGCGGTCAAATCCGTGGGCGATCAACTCCGCGAAGCCCTTGTTGTGGGCTGAGGCGTGCTCGCGGAGGATCTGGTCGCGGACTGTGGGACCGGCAAGGGCTGCCAGCCGTTGATCGACCGTCGTCGAACCGGCGATCCGGCGGTAGGTCGCGGTCAAGAGGAACGGGCTGGTGGTGGCGGCGAAGCTGAGGATCGCCCCAATGGGCCGAGGGGCGACCTGAGCGCTGACATCGAGCCCGTCGGCGTTCATTCCGGCGATCTCGCCGAAAATGTGCCGCCAGCGGTCTGGCGCTTCGTCCGTCTGCTGGACCGTGAACGACAGGCGCCGGCCGGTGCTGGAGGCCAGATGGCGGATCAGGGCCAGTTCATCCTGGGCGAAGTCGTCATCGGCCGTCAGATAGGCGTCGGAGATCAGCTGGATGACGCCCTTACCCGATCGTTTCAGAGCCTGGACGATTCCCGAAAGCTCCGCTTGCGAGGCGCTCAGAGTGCCGATGCTCGCGCCGTTGCGGGCCCGGTGGGCGTAGGTGCGCGAGGTGGAGAATCCCAAGGCGCCCGCTTCCAGGGCCTCGAATGTCAGGCGCTCCATGGCGGCGATCTCGTCGTCGCTGGGCATCGCCGTATGGTCCGCGCCGCGTTCGCCCATCACAAAGACCCGCAGCGCCGCATGTGGCATGTGTGCGCCCAGATCGATGGCGTACTGGCGGCGGCCGATGGCGTCGAGATAGTCTGGAAAGCTCTCCCAGTCCCAGGTCAGGCCCTCGGCCAGGGCGGTCCCCGGGATGTCTTCGACGCCCTCAAGCAGGCCGATCAGGAAGTCATGCTTGTCGACGCGGGCCGGCGCGAAGCCGACGCCGCAGTTGCCCATCGCCGCCGAGGTGACTCCGTTGATGGAAGACGGGGCGAGCAGGGCGTCCCAGGACACCTGGCCATCGTAGTGGGTGTGAATGTCGACGAAGCCGGGGGTGACATGGGCGCCGTCTGCGTCGATGACGCGCCTGGCCGCGCCGGAGACCTTGCCGACCTCAACGATCAGGCCGTCCTGAATGGCCACGTCGGCGCGTCGGGCCGGCGCGCCTGCGCCGTCGATCACGACGCCATTGCGGATGACTGTGTCCAGCATGTCTAGGTCGCTCCTGTCTATTCGGCCGCCAAGACGGCGGGCGCCGGCTGACGCCCTCGCACCAGCTTGCCGGGCAAAGAGCCCGTGGCGGCGCCATTGCGGTAGATCACCGTTCCTGACTTGATGGTCGCCACATAGCCTTCAGCTTCCTG
>CAIQDO010000509.1 GCA_903870555.1 uncultured Caulobacteraceae bacterium | reverse complement strand
TGCCCGCTCTTACTTCGGAAACCGTTTGTCCATCCACTCCAAGATGACCCTATTCACCTCGGTCGGTTTTTCCTGCTGGGTCCAGTGGCCGCTGCCGGCGATCAGCGCGCGGTCCAGGTCCGGCGCCCAGGTCTCCATGCCGTCGGCGGCGGAGGGAGGAAGCACGGCGTCCTTCTCAGCCATCACCATCAGGGATGGGACCGAGACATGATCGACGATCGCGGCCGAGCGTTCCCAGTTGCGTGTGAAGTTGCGGTACCAGTTGATGCCGCCGGTGAAGCCGGTGCGCTGGAAGGTCTCGACGAACGCCGCTGTCTCGTCGTCTGTAAGGAAGGTTTCCCTGAGATCGACACTTGGGTCCCAGGCCTGGAGCGCCTTGAGCAGTGCGAACGTTGACTCTGGCGCGCTGGATCCGTCGCCGCCGCCAGACAGGCCGCCGCTGGAGGGCGGCGCGTCGGCCAGCGGGCGACGCATGAAGAAGCTGATCGTCCTGGCCACGTCCTCCGCCAAGACGGCGTCCGCCTCTCCCGGTTTCTGGAAGTTGACGATGTACATGTCCTCGCCAAATCGCCGACGCATGATCGCGATCGGATCGGCCGGGGCGCGAGGCATGAACGGCGTATTGACGCCGATCACCCCGGCGACCCGATCCGGATAGCGCAGCGCCATCTGCCACACGACAATGCCGCCCCAATCGTGACCGCAGAAAATTCCCTTCTCGACTCCGAGTGTGTCGAGCAGCGCGGCCATGTCGCCCGTCAGAGCTTCGATATCATAGGCCTCGACGGCGTCCGGCCGAGTTGTCAGACCGTAGCCACGCTGGTCCGGCGCGACAGCCCAGCGGCCCGCCGCTTCAAACGCCGTAAGCTGATGGCGCCAGGAAAAAGCGAGTTCCGGAAAGCCATGACAAAAAATGACCGGTGTTCCCACCCGCGGTCCAGATTCATAATAGGCGACCTGAACCTCTCCGGACGTGGCGTAACGGACCGGGGGCATCTGGCGATCAAGGGCGGACATCGAGTCTCCGGAGTGAGGGGCGGCGCCGGTGAAACGCCAGCCGCCCCGAAGAGTGACGGTGAAGGTCTCCGTCGGCAAGGGGGCGCGACAAGGGGGCGGACTGTTCAGTCGCTTGCTTGGGCGTCCCCGGCGGCCCAGCCCAGGCTCGCCCAACCTGCCAGGAACAAGAGGCCGCCCAGTGGGGTCACCGCTCCAAGCCAATGAGGCGCTCCGAGGGCCATTGCATAAAGCGAACCACAAAACAGCGCCGAGCCGCCGAGAAACAGTGGCGGAGGAATGCGGGCTCGAGGGACGCCGACGGGAAACAAAGCCAGGCAAAGGAGGGTCGCCAGGGCGTGGATCGCCTCGTAGCTGGCGCCGGTCCGCAGCCACTCCTTGGCGACAGGATCGGCGACGCCATGGGCGGCGAACGCGCCCGCCGCAACGGAGATCAGCCCCGATGCAGCCGCCAGGCGCAGCCAAAGTCGCCTTTCATTCATCTGCTTGACCCTTCGTCACGATTGCCATGCCCCCGTCCGCGACCCTAGGTTCCTCGCCAACTGGAGGAAACGATATGGCCTTGACCCGAGGCGACGATTTTCCAATTCACCAGACCAGTGAGCCGATCGCCTACAGTGGCACCGATCGCAATTTTTACGATCGGTACTTCTTCAACGGCTACGGCATGGAAGGCGAGCTGTTTTTCGCTCTGGCCTTTGGCGTCTACCCCCACCTGAACATCGCCGACGCCAGTTTCTGCGTGGTCAAGGATGGCGTCCAGACCGCCCTTCACGGCAGCCGCTGGCTCAACATGGAGCGCATGGACCTGACGGTCGGCCCGATCGCCATCGAGGTCCTGGAACCGCTGAAGCGGCTGAAGCTCACCGTCAGGGCTCCCGAGCATGGCCTTGCCGCAGAGATCGTGTTCGATGGGCGGGCCTTCCCTGTCGAAGAGCCGCGATTCATTCGCCGCGAGGGGCCGCGGGCGATCATGGACTACACCCGCCTCACGCAGAACGGTCGCTACAGCGGCTGGATAGAGAGGGACGGCAAGCGGGAGTCGGTCGACGGCTTCATGGGCACACGTGACCGGTCCTGGGGAGTTCGGCCGGTCGGTCAGCGCGATCCGCAGGCCCTGGCGCCGCCAAAGCCGCCGCAGTTCTTCTGGATCTGGTCGCCCTCCAATTTCGAGACCGGCAGCTTCTTCTTCCACACCAACGACGATGAAGCCGGCGAGGCCTGGAACCGCCGGGCGGTGTGGGCGCCGGACGGCGCCGACGCCGCCGGCCTTGAGGACATCGCGAAATGTGGTGTGGACATCGACTGGACGCCGGGAACCCGGCACGCTCGACGGGCCGTGGTGACGTTGAATGGATCACAGGGGACGCGAACCGTCACTTACGAACCCGGCTACGAGTTCTTCATGCTGGGCCTGGGTTATGGCCATCCCAAATGGGGGCACGGCCTCGACCATGGCCCCCTCGCGTTGGAGCGCGAGGATCTGAATCTCGCCGAGGTCGACGTGCATCTGCCCCACCACCTGCATGTTCAGGCGCTCTGCAAGGTCACCTACCGCGACGAGTCCGGCCAGATCGCCGTGGGCCGAGGGATCCTCGAACAGCTGGCCTTGGGCCCGCATGCGCCGTCCCGATTCACCAGCATGCTCGACTTCGCCAAGTAACGGGACAAACATGACTCTTGTCCACGATCTGGCCGCCTATCTGACACGGACCCGAGGAGCGCCGACCACGGTTGAAGCCCTGGCCAGGATATCCGGGGGCGCCAGTCGGGAAACCTACCGGTTCGACGCCGTCACCGGCGGCAAGCGGGGAGGCTATATCCTGCGCCGGGATCCGCCCGACAGCCTGATCGACACCGATCGCCGGCTAGAGTTTCTCGCCATTCGCTCCTTCGCGGACAAGGGCGTCGCGGCGCCGGAAGCGCTCGTCCTCGAAGTCGAGGGCGCCGAACTCCACCGGCCCTTTTTCATCATGGGGCGCGTCGACGGGGGCGCGCCAGCCAGCCCGTTCGCCGTCAATCCCTATGGAGAGCACGCCGCGGCGATCGGATCGCAGTTCTTCGCCTCCATGGGCCGGATCGCGCGTGAGCCGGTCGAAAGCCTGCCGATCAACGACGCCGCGCCGCGGCCGGATCCGGCCGAGTGCTGGCGGCGCGAACTGGACTACTGGGCTGGCGTGATCGAGGCCGACGAGGTCCACCCTCAGCCGATCGTACGCGCCGCCATTCGCCGCCTCCGGGCGACCCCGCCCCCTCCCGCGACCAAGATCGCCGTGGTGCATGGCGACTTTCGCACGGGCAACTTTCTCCACGACGGCGCGGGACGCATCCTCGCCCTGCTCGACTGGGAGATGGCTCACTTGGGCGATCCCCTCGAGGATCTGGGCTGGGCGCTCGATCCGTTGTGGACCCGGCCTGGAGACAGCCGGGTCTCGGGCATGATCCCGCGCGACGACGCCTTTGCGATCTGGCGCGGCGAGAGCGGGCTCGACATCGATCCCGCGGCGTTCGACTGGTGGTCGCTGTTCGCGTCGGTGAAGGGCCAGGCGATCTGGACCTCATCGGCGAAGGCGTGGAGCGACACCGGCATGACCGAGCCCGTGCTGGCCTTTTCCGGCTGGTACACAGCCCGCCGTCAGGATCAGATCCTGGCTCAACGTCTCGCCGCCCTTGGACCGCTATGAACCCGACTCTGACAGATCTGCTACTTGGCCAGGCCGTCGCGATCGCCGCCCCCCAACCGCCCGAGGCCGGCGGCGACTACATGGCCAGTCGGCTGGGCATGATCGCCATGATCGCCACCATGGCGGCGCAGGAGGCCGAGCGGGGTCCTGCCGTCCGTATCTGGGAAAACGAGGCCATCCAGGCTCTGCTGGATCGCACCGCGGAGGCCTATGGGCCTCAAACCATCGATCGAGCGACCGGTGAGGATTTCACCTGGAGCGGCCTCGACCGCCGCAACGCGGATCTTCGCAGGGCGCTGATCACCTTGCACGAAGCGGCCGAGGCGCGCGGGGACCTGGCGGTCCAGGCCGAAATTCTCGATCTCTATGTCGCCATGGCCGAGGCTCGCCGCCTTGAGTTGCCGTCGGCGCTCGACTGAACGGAAGGAAATCCATGCGCGCCCTGCAACTCACCAGCGAGATCGGCGTCGACCATCTGGAGGTCGTGGAGGCGCCCGATCCTGTCGCGGGTCCTCATGAAGTGCTCGTCCGGATGCGCGCCATTTCACTCAACTATCGTGACCTGCTGATGGTGGGGGGGGTCTATGGTCGGGCGACTCCCCTGCCGTTGACACCGTTTTCCGACGGCTGCGGAATCGTCGAGGCCGTGGGCGGCGAGGTGACTCGCTTCGTCCCTGGGGACCGGGTGTCGACGCTGTTCTTTCAGCGCTGGATTTCGGGCCGTCCCACGCCGCAATCTCAGATGTCATCGCTTGGCATGCCGATACCCGGCGCGGGCCGGGAGCTCGCGACGTTTCACGAGGATGGATTGTCGAAGGTTCCGGCCTTTCTGAGCGACCATCAGGTCTCAACCCTGGCCTGCGCGGCCCTCACCGCTTGGCGCGCCCTGTTCGAAGATGCTCGCCTTGAACCTGGTGACACGGTCTTGCTGCAGGGGACCGGCGGCGTATCCATCTTCGGATTGCAGTTCGCCAAGGCGGCGGGCTACCGGACGATCATCACGTCCTCCTCAGACGAAAAGCTGGAGCGCGCGCGATCCCTCGGCGCGGACCATGTGATCAATTACCGGACGACCCCGGAGTGGGGCGCGGCGGCGCGCGGCCTGACCGGGGGGAGGGGCGTGGATTTCGTGATGGAGGTGGGGGGCGCCGGCACGCTGACCCAAAGCCTCAGGAGCATCACTCTGATGGGACACATCGCCATCATCGGTGTTCTTGGAGGGCCGGCCGAGCCGTTGCAGATGGGATCGATGATCGCCACTGGCGCGCGCCTGCAGGGGGTGTCGGTGGGATCGCGAGTGATGTTCGAGGCCATGTGCCGCGCGATCGAGACACATCGAATAGAGCCCGTCGTCGACAAGGCCTATCCGTTCACTGAAGCCAGGGCCGCTCTGGAGGCGATGAGGGCCGGCGAGCACTTCGGGAAGATCGTTCTCAGCTTCGATTGATGGATGGCGCGTGTGTCGTCGGTCGGCGTCAGCGAAGGTTTTCGCCAGGGGATTCATTATCAGCGTTCAGAACGCGCTTGACGGCATGGCGATGCATGGGTCACGCCACGACCGAAACGTGAGTGAGAGGTAGGCGGCGGCATGCGCATGGATCTGTTCTCCCTGGAGGGGCGCGTGGCGCTGGTCACGGGCGGCTCGCGGGGGATCGGCAGGATGATCGCCGAAGGCTTTTTGGCCGCCGGCGCCAAGGTCTACATCTCGTCTCGCAAGGCGCAGGCGTGCGACGAGGCCGCGGCGGCGCTTTGCCTGGGAGGCGGAACCTGTGTCTCGCTGCCGCAGGACATCTCCACGGTGGAGGGCTGCAAGGCGTTGGCGGCGCGTCTGACCACTTTGGAGCCGAAGCTCGACGTTCTCGTCAACAACGCCGGCGCGGCCTGGGGAGCCCCCTTTGACGATTTTCCGGAGAGCGGTTGGGACAAGGTGATGAACCTCAACCTCAAATCGCCCTTCTTCCTGACCCAGGCCCTGCATGGCGCGTTGACCGCCGCTGCCGCGCCCGACCGACCTTCGAAGGTGATCAATATCGCCTCGATTGACGGCATCCGGCTCAATCCGCAGGAAACCTATTCCTACCACGCGTCCAAATCCGGCCTGATCTACCTGACGCGCCGGCTCGCGGCTCGGCTCATCGACGACAACATCGTGGTCAGCGGCATCGCGCCAGGGGCGTTCGCGACGGAAATGAATCGTGACGCCCGCGACCACGCGGACGTCCTCGCCCAGCGCATTCCCAGTCGTCGCATCGGACGCGACGAGGATATGGCAGGCGCGGCCATCTATCTGGCCTCGCGGGCCGGCGACTATGTGGTCGGGGAGACTATCGCCGTCGACGGCGGCGTGGCCCTCGCCGAAGCTGGCGGCTTATAGGTTCGGGAGCGCGAAAAGCTGTGAGCAGTCTGGACGAAGCCACCCCGTCGACACCGCGTCGCCCGCCCGCCGCCCGCTGGAGGTGGCTGCTGATGCTCGGCGTTCCGGTGCTGATTCTCGGCGGACTCGCCTATATGGTTCTGACCGGTGGTCGTAGCGAGACGACCGACGACGCCTACATCCAGGCGGCGAAGTCGCCGATCAGCGCCTCGATAGCGGGCCGGGTCATCGAGGTGGACGTCACCGAGAACCAGACCGTCAAGGCGGGTCAGGTTCTGTTCAGACTCGATCCATCGGACGCCCAGGTGGCGGTTCAACGCGGCGAAGCCGCACTCGCCAATGCCCGTCTTCAGGTGGTGACATTGAAGTCGGCCCTCGACCAACAGAAGCTGCTGCTCGGCTCGGCCATCCAGACTCGCGACTTCGCGGTCAAGGAAGCCGATCGTCAAAAGGCGCTGGTAGCCGCCGGCGTGTCTTCGCAGCTTCAGGCGGCGGACGCACGACATGCCGCCGACCTCGCCACGGCCCAGGTCGCCGTTGGCCAGCAACAGGTCGTGGCCGCAATCGCAAACCTCGCCGGCGCCGACGTTCAGCCGGACCACTACCCAGCCGTCATGCAGGCCCAGGCTGCGCTTGACGCGGTCAAGCTCGATCTGCTCCACACGACGGTCATCGCGCCGTCCGACGGCGTGGTCACCCGGGTCGACCAGCTTCAGAAAGGCGCGTACATCAACCCGTCGCAGACAGTGTTCTACCTTCTGTCCGGCGAACCTTGGGTCGAAGCAAACTTCAAAGAGAATCAACTGGCCAAGATGCGCGTCGGTCAACCGGCCCAGATCAGCATCGACGCCTTGGGCGGCCATCCCCTCGATGGCTATGTCGCCAGCTTCAGCCCTGGATCAGGTTCGAGTTTCTCGCCATTGCCGGCGCAGAACGCCACGGGCAACTGGGTCAAGGTCGTTCAACGCCTGCCAGTCCGCATCGCCTTCAACAAGGCGCCGCCGGAGGTGGTGTCGCGCGCCGGGCTGTCGGCCAAGATCACGGTGGATGTGCGCGGCCCCGGCCGCGGCATCCCGCCGCGCTGACCCGATGACAGACCTCCGATTGCGCCTAGCGTCCGGTTTGCTGCCAATGGTGTTGGCGCTCAGCGGCTGCGCCACGGTGGGACCGACTTTCGCACCTCCGGCCCCGCCCACAGGGCAGTCCTACGCGGCGGCGGGTGACGCGACGCCGGTCAAGGCGGTTTTGACGCCTGGCGGTCGGCCGAACGGTCTCTGGTGGAACGCCTTCGGCTCGAAATCACTCAATTCGGTGATTGATCGCGCGCTGGCCCGCAACCAGACCGTCGCGGCCGCCGTCGCGGTCATGGACAAGGCGAGAGCCGAGGTCGAGCGGCAGCGGGGCGTACTCAAGCCTAACATCACCGGCAGCGCGGTCTACCAGCGTCAACGCATCAATCCCGCCGCCTTCGGTTTTTCCGGTTTTCCCAGCCCGACTCTGAACTTCTTCAGCATCGGACCCAACGTCAGCTACGATCTCGATCTCGCCGGTGGCGGCCGCCGGAGGGTTGAGGCCGCGCTGGCGGCCGAAGAGGTCCAGGCGCGACGCGCCGACGCCGCCTATCTTGCCCTGACGGGCAATGTCGCTCTTCAGGCCGTCAAGATCGCCACGGTTCGCGCACAGACCGAAATCGTCCGGGCGGTCGTCGCCGACGACCTTCAGACCATCGACGTGGTTCGGCGGGCCGAGGATGCGGGGGGCGCCGCGCCGTCCGCTGGTCTGGGCGGCGCGTTGCAGCTTGAGGAGGACAAGGCGCTGCTCCCGCCGCTGGCCCAGCAGGAGGCCCTGGCGCGCCACGCCCTCGCCATTCTGATGGGGGACGCCCCGAGCGACTGGGCGTCGCCCGATTTCCGGCTCGACGACTTCATCAGGCCAACGGCGGTGCCAGTGGATCTGCCCTCCGCCCTGGTCCGCCGACGCCCGGACATCCTGGCGGCCGAGGCCCAACTGCATGCCGACACCGCCCTCATCGGGGCCGCGACGGCCAGGCTCTATCCCGACATCCGCCTGACGGGCTCATTCAGTCAGGAAGGCCTGACCCCCGGTTCGCTCTTCGGCTTTGATGCCTCCGCCTATAGCTTCGGACCAACCTTGACCTTGCCGATCTTCGACGGCGGCGCCCTCAGGGCCGATCGGCGGGCCGCGGAGGCTCAGGCCCGGGCGGATCTGGC
>CAIQDO010000508.1 GCA_903870555.1 uncultured Caulobacteraceae bacterium | reverse complement strand
GCCAGCGCCGCCTCTATCCGGTTCAGGTCGGCCAACCTGAACCCAAAGCTTTCGCGAAGCGCCGGCGGTCCGCTGGGGCATTGCAGGTTGAACACCGCTTCTCCCTCCGCCCCGATAACGTGAATGTGAGCCGGTCGATGGTCGTTCGGCCAGACCACGACCCGCAGGCCGCCGATGCGAAGGACGGTAGGCATGTTGGATGGTAACTAAAACCCAAGCGGTAGGGAATACCGAAAGGCCCGTTGGAGGGAGGCCCCCCCTACTTCTTCCGCACCCGCTCCGCCGTGACCGGGTCGCGGACGCCGCCGTAGTAGGTGTCGAGCGCGGTGGTGAACATCGCCTCCCACGGAGCCGCCGCCGCGAACAGGGTCAGGCAGGAGCGAAACTTGATATCGTCCGGCGAGCCGAAGATCACCTGGGCCGAGCGGCCGGTCACCCCCACCACCGCCTCGACGCACTCGATCAGCCGCGGTCCCAGCACCGGATGGGCGAGATAGGCCCGCGCCTCGGGCAGGCCGCTGATGGCGTAGCGCGTCGCCATCAGGCTGCTCCCCAGCCCTTCGAGTTGGGGGAAGATGAACCACATCCAATGGGTCGTCTTTCGGCCCGCCCGCAGCTCCGCCAAGGCGGTTTCGTAGACGCCTTTCTGGGCGTGGACGAACCGTTCGAGGACAAAGGGATCGTCCATGTCTGTCTCTCCGTATCCCCCAATCCGCAGGCCGGACGGATCATCTTCAGGCGCCGCCCGGACGGGCGCAATGGCCGTCCACGGCCGCGGGCGGGAATTTCGGCGATGTGCGTTGATTCGCCGCCGCCGAGAGCTTAGGGTCGAGTTCTCACGGCTGAGCCATGACTAATGATGTTTAACCCATGATAACCGCCGCCCAACTCCGCGCGGCGCGGGCCCTGCTCGGGGTCGATCAGAAACGGCTGGCGGAGCTGTCGGGGCTGTCGGTTCCGACCATCCAGCGGATGGAGGGCCGCGACGGCCTCATCCGCGGCAACGTCGATTCTCTGATGAAGTTGGTCGGCGCCCTGAACGCCGCCGGATTGGATTTGATCGACGAGGGATCGCCCAGCGTCGCGGGCGGGCGCGGCGTGCGGCTGCGGTCACCCGCGCCGACGCAGCAAGCCGGGCCGGACGCGGTCTGATGCCCCTGACCGGCGACCTCCTTTGGTGCGTGGCGGCGCTGCTGGGTTTGTCGCCCGTCGCCATGGCGACCTCTCGCCGGCCCTGGGCTGGGACCCTGATCTATGGCGCCTGCGCCGTGATCGCCCTGGTCATCCTCGGCCTGGCGGCCGCCTGGCTGCTGGCCGGAGCGGGGACGTCGTCGTCGGTGACGCTGCCGCTCGGCCTGCCCTGGGTCGGCGCGCGCTATCGCCTCGACGCCCTGTCGGCGGTGTTTTTGATCATCGTCGGTCTCGGCGCCGCCGCCGCCAGCCTGTTCGCCATCGGCTATGGCCGCCACGAGACCGAGCCGGGCCGGGTGCTGCCCTTCTATCCGGCCTTCCTGGCGGGCATGACCCTGGTGGTGCTGGCCGACGACGCCTTCGGCTTCCTGGTGGCCTGGGAGTTCATGTCCCTCAGCTCCTGGGCCCTGGTGATGGCGCACCACCGCGACCCGGCCAACCGCCGCGCCGCCTACATCTATCTGCTGATGGCCAGCTTCGGGGCCCTGTGCCTGTTGCTGACTTTCGGCCTGCTGGCCGGTCCGGCCGGCGGCTACGCCTTCGACGCCATGCGCGCCCATGCCCCGTCGCCGCTGCTGGCCGGCCTGGCCCTGATGCTGGTCCTGCTGGGCGCCGGGTCCAAGGCCGGTCTCGTCCCGCTGCATGTCTGGCTGCCGCTCGCCCACCCCGCCGCGCCCAGCCATGTCTCGGCCCTGATGAGCGGGGTGATGACCAAGGTGGCGGTCTACGCCTTCATCCGCGTCGTCTTCGACCTGCTCGGTCCGCCGTCGGCGTGGTGGAGCGTGGTGGTGCTGGTGATCGGCGCGGCCACCGCCGTGCTCGGCATCCTCTCCGCCCTGATGCAGACCGACCTGAAGCGCTTTCTGGCCTACAGCACGGTCGAGAACATCGGCATCGTCTTCATCGGCCTGGGCCTGGCCCTGGCCTTCCGCTCGCAGGGCCTGCCCCTGGCCGCCGGCCTGGCGGTCACCGCCGCCCTGTTCCACGTGCTCAACCACGCCCTGTTCAAGAGCCTGCTGTTCATGGGCGCCGGCGCCGTGCTCGGGGCCACCGGCGAACGCGACATGGACCGGCTCGGCGGCCTGATCCTCCGCATGCCCCTGACCGCCCTGGTGTTCCTGGCCGGGGCCATGGCCATCTCCGCCCTGCCGCCGTTCAACGGCTTCGCCTCCGAGTGGCTGACCTTCCAGGCGGTGCTGGTCAGTCCGCAACTGGGCGCCACCGCCCTTAAGTTCCTGGTTCCGGCCGTTGGCGGTCTGCTGGCCCTGGCCGCCGCCCTCACCGCCGCGGCCATGGTGCGGGCCTTCGGGGTGTCGTTCCTCGGCCGTCCGCGAAGCGAGGCCGCCGCGGGGGCTCATGAGACCGACCGCTGGTCGCTGGCGGCGATGGGGATCCTGGCGGCGCTGTGCCTGCTGGCTGGCGTGCTGCCGGGCTTCGTTATCGACGCCCTGGCGCCGGTCGCCCGGCTG
>CAIQDO010000507.1 GCA_903870555.1 uncultured Caulobacteraceae bacterium | reverse complement strand
GGCGTAACCCCAGCCCGCTAGCCCCATCTGCCGCCACTGGTCGTAGTCCCGCGCGTGGCCACGAATATAGATCATGCCGTTGATCGACGACGAACCGCCCCACCCCCGGCCCCGGGGCCACCACAGCCGGCGGTCGTCGAGGTTCGGCTCCGGCTGGGTCCAGAAGCCCCAATTATAGTCGCCCTTGGCCGTCAGCAGCGAACCGACGCCGGCGGGCATCCGCACCAGAAGCGAATTGTCCTTGCCGCCGGCCTCAAGAACCAGAACCTGGACCTTCGGATCCTCCGACAATCGGCTTGCGAGAACGCACCCCGCCGAGCCGGCGCCGATGATGACGTAGTCGTAGTGATCTTTGGTCACGCGCGCCCCGACGAAGTTGACTCCCACGTCACGCTTCTACGGCATGGCGAAGGTGCGGGAAACCCAGAATGGGTCGTGGGACCGTGGTCAACGGTTTCCGGGCAAACGACGGCGGATCATCGCCCACGCCTCGGCGCTCTCGTCGAGCCGGAGCAGCCGCGCGGCGCCGAAGTAGACAGGGACACTGACAGCGATCGCGGCGCCAAGTCCGACCGCGCGAAGCAACAGCCCCCCGCCCAGGACTTCCACCAGGTGGTTAACCTCCCACGCGGCTGCGCCGCACAGCACCGCCGCGACCAGACAACGGATCAGGAACAGGCTCCACTGCCGAAATCCGCCGAGGTCTACCCGCGCGCTTAACGCGGTCATCAATTGAAGGAAGTTCACCACGGCCACCACCGACGTGATCAGCGCCAGGCCGGCATGCCCGAAACCCAGCACCCGGGCATTGAGCAGGTTGAGGACGAGATTGAGCGCGATGCCGATCAGGCTGATCCTGAGCGGCTTCGTCGGCTCGCCGATGGCGTAGAAACACGGCGTCAGGATCTTGATGGCGGCGTAGCCGGCCAGGCCGACCGAATAGGCCTGCAGGGCCAGAGCCGTCTGGGCGGTGTCATGGGCGCTGAAACGGCCATGCTGATAGATCAGAGCAATGATCGGTCGGGCCAGAAACGCCAGACCCGCCGACGCCGGCAGGGCCAGGAACCACGCCAGCCGAAGAGAGTCCCGCGCCGTGCGGCCGAAGCCAGCCATATCGCCTCGGGCGAACGCGCGGCTCACGGCGGGAAGGGTCGCCGTGGCGAGCGACACGCCGAAGACCCCCAGCGGAAATTGCATCAGACGAAAGGCGCAAAACAGCCAGGAGCGACCACCATTGATCTCCGAGGCAAAATTGCCGTTGACCAGCACGTTCACCTGCACCGCCGCGCCAGCGACCACGCTCGGCCACATCAGGCTCCACAACCGCGCCAGACGCGGGTCGCGCAGATCGAGTCGCCAACGGAAACGAAAACCGAGGCCATAAAGGGAGGGAAGTTGCATCGCCAGTTGAGCCAATCCGCCCAGCAGAACCCCCACGCTGACCCCGAAAAGGGCCCGTTCGGTGAAGACCGGATGGCTCCAATCGGCCCGCGCCGCCGGATCGAATCCATAGGCCAGGGTCACCCCGGCGACGATCGAGACGATATTGAACACCGTCGACGCGGAAGCGGGCACCGCGAAGATGAATCGGGCATTGAGCATGCCCATCACCGCGGCCGCCAACGATACGAACAGAATGAAAGGGAACAGCACGCGGGTAAGCTGAACTGTGAGCTCAAACTTCCCTGGGATGGCGTGATAGCCGTGGTTGGTGAGCTCCACCAGCGTCGGCGCCGCGATGACAGCTGCGACGCAAAGCAGTCCCATCAGAAAGATCATCGCCGTCAGGATGAGATTGGCGAGGGACCACGCCGCGCGCTCGCCTTCCTTGTCCCAGCTCTGGGTGAACATGGTGGTGAAGGCGATCGAAAGTGCGCCTTCGCCGAACAGATCGCGCAGCAGATTGGGGATCTGAAACGACGCCAAATAGACGTCCAGCAACTTGCCCGCGCCGAACATGCCGGCGAACACCTGCTCCCGGATCAGGCCGAACAACCGTGAGCCGATCACCGCCAGCCCGACGATCCCAGCGGAACGGCGGGTGCTGGGCTGGGCGGCGGTTGGGGTCATGCGGATGCGTCTAGCCGTTCCTCAGGCCAGGGGAAACCGCTCTCAACGACCCTTCCATTGCGGGGGTCGCTTTTGGGAAAAGGCGCGGGGGCCCTCGATGAAATCTTCTGATCGGAACAGGGCGGCGACCGGCTCGTAACGGTTCTGGCCGCGGATGGCCGCCTCAAGGCTCGGCTCGTCGAGACCGCGCATCACCGCCGCCTTGGAAGCGCGAATCGACATCGGACTGCACTCGCCGATCAGCCCAGCCCAGCGCTTGGCCGTCGGCAGCAGATCTTCCTTGCTGGTGACCTCATTGACAAAGCCGAGGTCGAGCCCTTCGTGGGCGGAGACGCGCCTGGCGGTGAGGATCATGCCCATGGCGCGTTTCACGCCGATCGCTCGCGGCAACCTGTGCAGGCCACCGGCCAAGGCGGCGAGTCCGACCCGCGGTTCAGGCAAGGCGAAGACGGCCCCTTCGGCGGCGATGATCAGGTCGCAGGCCAAGGCGATCTCGAAGCCGCCGCCCATGGCCACGCCATTGACCGCGGCGATCAGGGGTTTGGTGAGATCGAACCGCGAGGTCAGGCCGGCGAACCCGGATGGGGGCGAACGCATTTCGCCGCCCGTCGCTTGCCATTTGAGATCGTTGCCGGCCGAAAAGGCCCGGTCGCCCGCGCCCGTTATAATCCCCACCCACTGATCGGGATCGGCCGCGAAATCGTTCAACGCCGTGTCCATCTCGAAATGGGACGGGGAATGCAGCGCATTCATCACGTCCGGTCGATTGAGCGTGATGGTGGTGATCGGACCGTCGCGGTCGACGGTGATGAACTGATAGGCCATGGGTTTTCCTCCTGTTGTCGGATAACGGCGCCGCCCTCAGAGGGGCGTCAGTCCCGCCTTGAAACGTTTCCAGTTGTGGACGTAGTGCATGGCCCCGGCGCCGACGGCGGCCGCCTGCTCGGCGCTCAGCGTCCGTACGACCTTGCCCGGCGATCCCATGACCATGGAGTTGTCGGGAATTTCCTTGCCCTCGGTGATCAGGCTGCTGGCCCCGATGATGCAGTTCCTGCCGATTTTCGCGCCGTTGAGGACGATTGAGCCGATCCCGATCAGACTGCCGTCGCCGATCGTGCAACCGTGCAACATGACCATGTGACCGACGGTGACGTTGGCGCCAATCGTCAAAGGTTGACCGACGTCGGTGTGAAGCACCGAATTGTCCTGAATGTTGGAATTCTCACCAATAACGATGGGGTCATTATCGCCGCGCAGCACCGCGCCGAACCAGATGCTGGCGTTTTTCTTCAGGATGACATTACCGATCACCGTCGCGGTAGGCGCAATCCAGTAGTCATCGCTGTCTGGCAGCGTCGGTCCGACCTCGCCCAATCTAAACGCCTTCATCCGTACGCCCCCTAACCTTCGCCACGGCCACTTGATTTACTGCTCATAAACATCGTTAGCATCGTCATTGTCGGGTGATTCGCGGGGCTCCCGCCCAACGTGTCTCCGCCTCGGTCCGGTTGGTCCGGGGGGCCCAAGACAAGGAGCACCGGGTGTCGCGCAACGTGGCCGGTCGGTCAACACCGCCTCCCCTTGAGGGCGCGGTACGTACCAACTCCCGGGGCTCCCGCCGCCGTCTTGAAACCTGTTCTGTCCAGAGGGCGAGCCACACCGGCGTCGCCCTTTTTCTTTGGCGCTAACGGAGCATCCCATGACCAAGCGACCCTTGAAGAGACTCGTCCGCGAAAGCGCTGGCGATGAACGCCGCTTCGACGACGACGCCAAGATTCGCCGCCTGCCGACCGCGCGCGCATGGACGCCGATGCCGCAGGCGGAGGATCGCGACCAGGCCTATCTCAAGACGATCAAGGCCAAGTCGGCCGGGCAGGAGCGCCTGATAGCGGCCATCGACGCAAAGAACCTCGTCCTCGCCCTTGGCCCGGCCGGCAGCGGCAAAACCTATCTGGCCATAGCCAAGGCGGTCGAGGCGCTGGAGGCGGGCAAGGTGGGGCGCATCGTTCTGTCACGTCCCGCCGTGGAAGCCGGCGAGTCGCTCGGATACCTGCCCGGGGAGCTCGAAGACAAGCTGGCGCCCTATCTTCGCCCCCTCTACGACGCCCTTTCCGACCGCCTTTCTATGAAGCGTGTCCGAGCCTTGATCACGGAGGGCGCGATCGAGATCGCGCCGGTAGGCTTCATGCGAGGACGAACGCTCAACAACGCCTTCGTCGTGATCGACGAGGCCCAGAACTGCACCTACGTCCAGCTAAAGATGCTTCTGACCCGCCTCGGATGGAACTCGACCATGGTGGTGACAGGCGATCCGAACCAGTCGGACCTCTTGCCCGAACTGTCGGGCCTGGGCGCCGTGGCGGATAGGCTCGAGGCGCTTTCGAACATCGCCGTGGTTCGCCTCGCCGACAAGGACATCGTCCGCCACCCGCTGGTCGCGGACATGCTCGGCGTACTCTAGCCAATACGAGCGAGGTCAGGGCTTCCCCGGTCTACATCGCCATGCTTAGAGGCGGACATGATGGCCGATAGGGGTCGCCGATGACGCTCCGTGATTTCGCCGTGGCGGGGGCCGGCGCCCTGGCCTGTCTCGCCACGGCGGCTTGTGTCGCACCGACACACCAGGAAGATGCGGCGATGCGCGGCGCAAGACCAACCGACCTGCCTTACGTCGCCGCGCCGCCTGCGAAGGCCATCACACCTTTTCCATCCCTTGGCGGCGACATCCTTGCTGGAACCTCCCCCGAGACCCTTGCCAGGGCGCGCGCGGCGCAAGGCGAGGCCTTGACGCAGGCCCTCGGCAAGCCCTGATTCAAGGATAGGCGGCAGGGGCGAAAGGGCGGCGTCTGCAACGGCCGCGATATCGCGCCCATCGACAGTTGGAGGTCTGCCCATGCCACATCCGCATGACCATCACCGAGACCACGGCCATGGTCATGAACATGAAACGGACCACGGACATGGACACACCGAAGCCATCACTCATACCCACGGACCCGGCCATCATCACGCCCACGTCCCGTCGTCCTTCGGCCTGGCGTTCGCGGTCGGCATAACCCTGAACACGGCCTATGTTGTTGCGGAAGCCGCCTATGGCGCAAAGGCCAATTCCCTGGCGCTGATCGCCGACGCCGGTCACAATCTTGGGGATGTTCTCAGCCTTGGCGTGGCTTGGTTCGCGGCCACACTCAGTCGGCGGGCGCCGACCGAGCGATATACCTACGGCCTGCGAGGCTCCACGATCCTCGCGGCCTTGAGTAACGCCGTGGTGCTCCTGGTCGTCACCGGCGGAATCGCCTGGGCGGCGATTCTCAAGTTGCTGCACCCGACCCCGGCCGGCGGATCGGTAATGATGGCCGTGGCGGCCGCGGGCGTCGCGGTCAATGGCGTCACCGCCCTGATGTTCGCGTCCGGTCGCAAGGGCGACGTAAACATTCGCAGCGCCTTCGCCCACATGGCCGCTGACGCCCTGGTGGCGCTTGGCGTGGTGGCGTCCGGCGGCGCGATCCTCATAACCGGCTGGCAATGGATCGACCCGGCCGTGAGCCTGACGATCGGCGGGATTATAATTCTCGGGACGTGGACTCTGATGCGAGAATCTCTCGACCTGGCGCTTCACGCCGTGCCGCCAACGGTTAATCGCGCCGAGGTCCTCGGATACCTGAAACGTCTGCCCGGCGTCAGCGAGGTCCACGACCTGCATATCTGGGGCATGAGCACCACGGAAACGGCGCTTACGGCCCACCTTGTCCGCCCTGGGGCGGCGTTGGACGACTCCCTGTTACGAACGGCTTGCGCGGATCTGAGGCGCCGGTTCGCCGTGCACCACGCGACGCTTCAAGTCGAAACGGGTCTCGGCGAGCACCCGTGCGATCTGGCCGCGGCCGAAGTGGTGTGACTGGCGGGGCCGCGAACGAACCTCGCCGTCAATCGAGGGAAGAAAAAGCCGCCCAGTCGGACGGCTGCGGCGACGGACCCTTAGGGCGCATCTCACGCCCCGATGGTACCACCTCTCGGGCTCGAACCGAGGACCTCTAGATCCACAATCTAGCGCTCTAACCAACTGAGCTAAGGCGGCCCGTCGCGGGGGCTATCCGTTTAGTCGCCACGCGTCCGGCGATCAAGGCCGTCGCGGGCGGTTTCCCACCCGATACGAGAAAAGCGTCGCCCGGAAAGCGGAACGGCCGCCCGGGGGTGCGATCACCACCGGACGGCCGCGCCGTCTCCAGCCCGCTGAAATGCAAACCGCCCTCCCGGCGTGCCGGGAGGGCGGACTGAGAGTCCTAGTCCTTGGCGATCTGGAACCGGATCGGGATCCGGACGGTGCCGCCGGAAGTCGGGGCGCCATCCTTGGTTTGAGGCCGCATCTTGAACAGCTTCGACAGCTTCAAAGCCGCATCGCCGAACCCTTGGTCGGCCGGCTCTTCCGAGACGACCGTGCAGTTGGTCAACTTGCCGGTCGCAAGAACCGTGCAGCTGATTTCCGCCTTGCCACTGACCTCCAGGCGCTGGGCGCGATCCGGGTAATACCGGGCCACGTCGTCGGCCGAAGGGCGTTGCGACCAGTCGGGGTTGGTGAGAACCGACGGGCGGGGCGGCGGGGC
>CAIQDO010000506.1 GCA_903870555.1 uncultured Caulobacteraceae bacterium | reverse complement strand
TTCGCCGGACTGGGGGGATGGCCGGACGCTACCTTTGGAGACAGCATGTCCGATCCCGACTATCGTTTCGACCGGCAAGGGGGTGAACCCCCGTTGACCATGGACGATCATCGCCAGCGCCGGCCCCGCGGTCCCGCCCCGATCACCTTGATCGTGAGCCTGCTGCTCTTGCTGGGCGTTGGCGGCGGTGTCCTCTACATGTACCGCTTAGGCGTGAAGTCGGCTGACACTGCGGCCCGTCCGCTTGGCACGCCGCTCGGCGCCGTACGCGCCCCGGCGCAGGATCCCGGCCCCGGTCTTTCGAACCCTAAGGACGATCCAGGCGCGGGGGTCTCGGTTCCGACCCTGGCCGCTCCCCCTGAGGAGCCGCTCCCGTCCGCGCCTGCCGCGGTCGCTGCCCCAGTTCCCCCGACGTCAGCGGCGCCGCCGCCGTCCGCTCCATCGGCCGTGCCCAATTTGCCGGCCACGGGCGCGGCGGTGGTGCCGCCGCCCCCGCCGCCGCCAAGCGACGCGGCCTCGACCGCGGCGCTTCATCGCCCTCCGGTCCGCCCGGACGCCCGTCCGCAGTCGATCGACCAACTGCTGGCCCGCCCCGATGGCGCTACCGCAGGGAAGATGGAAAAGGCCAAGTCGGACGGGAGCAAGTCGGACAGGACCCGGCCGGACAAGACCAACGGCGAACCGGCTGCTCGGGATCCCGTTGGGGCGGTGCTGATCCAAATCGGCGCCTTTTCCTCCCAGCGTCTCGCGGATGAGGAGTGGAGCAAGGCTGCTGCTATCGCCCCGGGGGTCATGGCGGGTAAGGGGAAGAGGGTCGTACCGGTCGTCAAGGACGGCAACACGCTCTATCGCACCTCGATCACGGGCTTCATGTCTCGCGATCAGGCCACGGCGCTGTGCGATCGGCTGAAGGCCGCCGGCGGGCGATGTTTCGTCCATTGACCAGGGCCTGTATCTTCGGTTGCGCGGGAACTGTCCTGACGGCGGAGGAAGCGTCCTTCTTTCGAGCCGCGCGCCCTTGGGGCTTCATTCTGTTCCGCCGCAACATCGACAATCCGGATCAGGTCCGACGCCTGACCTCTGACCTGCGCCAGGCCGTCGATAGCCCGAGCGCCGTGGTGATGATCGATCAGGAAGGCGGCCGGGTTCAGCGCCTTGGGCCGCCGCACTGGTCGCGCCGGCCCTCTGCCCGGGCGCTGAGCGAGACGCCGTACGACGAGGGCTGCCGTCGGGAACTGGTTCGTCTTGGCGCCCGACTGATCGCTCACGATTTGCGGACGTTGGGGATCGACGCCAATTGCGCGCCCGTGGTCGACGTCGCCTCGGCCGGAGCGCATGATGTGATTGGCGACCGGTCCTACGGCGCGGATGCTCGTTTGGTGGCGGTGCTGGCGCGGGCCGCCGCGGAGGGCTTTCTGGCTGGCGGCGTCCTGCCGGTGATCAAGCACATTCCAGGTCATGGTCGGGCCGGCGCGGACAGCCACGAGTCCTCGCCAGCGGTCGAGGCGTCGTTGGCTGAACTCGAAGCGACGGATTTCGCTCCGTTCCGGGCCCTGTCGGATATGCCGGCGGCGATGACGGCCCATGTGGTCTATTCCGCCATCGACCTGGGCTCGCCTGCCACGGTGTCGCCGGCCGTG
>CAIQDO010000505.1 GCA_903870555.1 uncultured Caulobacteraceae bacterium | reverse complement strand
CGTGCTTTTTCTGTTGGCGATGGTGTTCGCGCCCCTGGTGCAGGCCATCCCCACGGCCGCGACGGCCCCAGCCCTGGTGCTGGTGGGCGCCTTGATGATCGGCGCCCTGGCCGAAGTCGACTGGGCCGACCCGGCCGTGGCGATCCCGGCCTTCCTGACCGTGATCACCATCCCCCTGACCTATTCGATCGCCAACGGCCTGGCGTTCGGCATCACCAGCTACGCCCTTTTGCTCCTGTTGCGCGGCAAGGCGCGGCCGAAGGACTGGCTGCTGTTCGTCCTGTCTGCCCTGTTCATCCTGCGGTTCGTCTACCTGGCCAAGGGATAGCTAGGCCGCGACGGCCGCCTGCCGGGCGCGCCGACGACCGGCCACGCCGACGGCCACGACGCCCGCCAGCATCATCGTCCAGGTCGCGGGTTCGGGCACGGCGGACAACGGGTTGACGCTGTAGTCGTGACCGCTGACGCCGATCAGGTCAGTTCCTCCCGCCGGGGCGCTGAAGTAGTAATTCAACGAGTGACTGAAGTCGGCAACCACCAGCAGCGGTCCGTAGACCGCCCCGGAATTGCTGCTGGAGGTGTAGGCGTTCGCTGTGAAGTCGACGCGTAGGCGGATGCTGTGGTCCGCCGGGACAGTGACCGCGAAATCGACCAACCCTCCGGGGGCGGCCGCGGTGGAGAACCAGTTCAAGGATCCCAGGCCATAGTTCGTCGTGTTATCCACGGCGTTGACATAGAGATAGCCGCCACCCGAGGCGCCGCTGATACCGGTCGTGTCAGTGAAGGCCCCGCTGATGTTGAAGTGAATCGTGTAGATCCCGCCGACGATCTCCGATGCGGGAATGATGTCCTGGACGGACGAATAGGCGCTGGTCTCGGCATAGCCCGTGGTGGCGTAGGCGTCGGCGTACACCTTCTGCGTGCCGAAGGACGTCAAGGCGTAGGCATGGGCGGCGTTTCCGAGACGGACGTCGTTTTGCGTGGCAGTAACCACCGCATTGGCTGCGGGGTCCGTGACCGTTGTGTCGCTAAGGATCCCGCAACCCACACTGCCGCCGCAGGCGCCGGGGAAGGCCTGCGCCTCCAGCAGTGAGGCGTAGGCGCTGGCGTCCACGGGGAATGCGGCTGAGCCCACGAGCGCAGCGGTTAGGACTATGAAACGCTTCATCGAAGGTCTCCGGACGGCGACACTCCCCCGCGTCGTGGCTACCACGCCAGCGCCGGGCCACGCCAGTCCGAATGCGGCGAAAGAGTGTCAATACGGATGTTTGGCAAGGGAACGCAGACAGGACGCAAGCCTTGTCGAATACGTGAGGATCGTTGGGCGTCGGTACCGCGGGCGGGGGTGATCGCGCTACGGGGCGGTCGAGTTGCGAACGATTCCCCTGGATGAGAACAACCCCACAGGCCTTATCGGTGCGCCTCCAGCGTGGCATCGACGCTGGCGAGATAGGCGTCCTTGACCGCACGCGGCAGCCAGGCCGCTTCGAAGGCGTTGCGCGAAAGGTTCGCCAGCCCTTCGCGACCGAGGCGGAGCCTCTCCTCGACCAGGGCGAAGTTCTCCTCGATATAGCCGCCGAAATAGGCCGGGTCGTCGGAGTTGATCGTCACGCGGACGCCGAGTTTAAGCATCTTGGCGACCACGTCGGTCTTGGGGCCATCGGTGACGAAGGCGTTGGAGATCGGGCACACGGTCAGCGCCGTCCCCCGTTGCGCGAGCGCCGCGCACAGGGCCGGGTCTTCCAGGGCGTTGACCCCGTGGTCGATGCGGTCGACCCCGATCCGGTCGAGGCAATCCCAGATGTGCGCGACCGAATCCTCCTGGTTGACGTCGCAGTGCATCGTCAGCCGGTAACCCTCCTGCCGCGCCCGGGCGAAGACGGCGGCGAATTTGAGCGGGGGGTTGTTCTTCTCGTCTGAATCCAGGCCCACCCCGACGATCCATTCCTTAAATGGCAGGGACTCCAGCAAGGTGGCCATGGCGAATTCGGCGCTCCAGTCGCGCAGGAAACACAGGATCAGCTGCGAGCGAACGCCCAGGCGAGTCTCCGCGTCCACCTGCGCCCTGCGTAGCCCGCGGATCACCGTATCGAACGACACGCCACGACTGGTGTGGGCCTG
>CAIQDO010000504.1 GCA_903870555.1 uncultured Caulobacteraceae bacterium | reverse complement strand
GTTCAGCGTCGAGCGCATCGAGGATCACGCGCGCAGCTTGGCGACCGCTCAGATCGTCTCCGCGGGCGAGCAGCGCGGCGAGCGGCTGGATCGTCGTCTGGCCGATAATGAAGCCGTGCTGGCGGCGGTCTACCGCGACACGTCGGAGGCGCTGGAGGCGGGTTCGGCGATCACGCCGGCGGCCGAATGGCTCATCGACAACTTCTATGTGATCGAGCGCCAGATCCGGGAGATCCGCGCGGATCTGCCTCCGGGATATTATCGCCAATTGCCCAAGCTGGCGACGGGTCCGTTCGCGGGCTATCCGCGGGTCTTCGGCGTCGCCTGGGCCTTTGTCGCCCATACCGACAGCTTGTTCGACCCGGAGGTTCTGCGCCGGTTCCTGCGCGCCTATCAGGAGGTGCAACCGCTCTCGATCGGCGAGCTCTGGGCCGTGGCGATCACGCTGCGGATCGTGCTGGTGGAAAATCTGCGCCGGATCGCCCGGCGGGTGATCGACAGCCGGGCCGGCCGCGTTGCGGCTGACGCTGCCGCCCATCGGCTGCTGGGCGGTGAGGATCGGCCGCCGGAAGACGCCCGGTCGGTGCTTCCGCAATTCGACTCCCCTATGGTGTCGGACGGCTTCCTGGTCGAACTGCTCCATCGCCTGAGAGACCAGGATCCCAGCATCGCCCCCGCCCTGGCCTGGGTGGAGGACTGCCTGGAATCCCGTCGGACAACTCCCGAGGCGGTGGTTCGCGAAGAGCAACAACGCCAGATCTCCGCCTCCGTGACCGTGCGCAACATCATCAGCAGCATGCGGCTGATCTCGAACTCGGACTGGAGCGAACTGTTCGAGCGCCTGACCCTGATCGACGACATCCTCGACACCGACGGTGGCTTCCGGGAGATGGATTTCGCCAGCCGCAATCTCTATCGCAGCGCGATCGAGACCCTCGCCCGGGGATCTCGCCTGACCGAGCTGGAGGTGGCCAGGGCGGCCGTGACAGCGGCCTCCCGCGCGTTGCGCGCCCCAGGGTCGGCCACCGATACGCGTCGCGGCGACCCAGGCTACTACCTGATCGCGGCCGGTCGCACCGCGTTCGAGCAGGAGATCGGGTTTCGCGCGCCATTCGGCGTACGCCTTGGCCGCGCCTATCGCGCCCTGGGCGTCGGCGGCTATGTCGGCGTCGTGGCCATGCTGTCGGCCGCCGCTCTGGCGATGGCTGTCGGCCTGACGGCGAGCCGCCTCGGGGACGGCTGGCGGATCGCCCTGACCCTGGCTGGCCTCATCCCCGCCATCGACCTGGCGGTCGGTCTGATCAACGCCCTGCTGACTCGGGCCTTCCCCGCCACGCGCCTGCCCGCCGTCGACATGAATGAGGGAATCCCACAATCCTGCGCCACGATGGTGGTCGTTCCGACCCTGCTGACCTCGCTGGAAGGGGTCGCGAGGCACATTGAGCGGCTGGAGGTCCACTTTCTCACCAGTCCGCGCGGCGCGGTGCATTTCGCCCTGCTGTCGGACTGGGCCGACGCCGCGGTCCAACAGACCGCCGAGGACGATGTGCTGCTGGCGGCGGCGACGGCCGGCGTGGCCGCGCTGAACGCGCGCCACGGGCCCGGCACGGCCGGCGACCGCTTCCTGCTTCTCCACCGCGGTCGCCAGTGGAACGCCGGAGAAGGCTGCTGGATGGGATGGGAGCGCAAGCGCGGCAAGCTGACGGAACTGAACCAATTGCTACGCGGCGCGCGGAACACGTCGTTTGTCGACCCGCCGTCGACGCCGCCTGGCGTCCGCTACATCGTCACCCTCGACGCCGACACCCAGCTGCCGCGCGAGACGGTCGGCAGGCTGATCGGCAAGATGGCCCATCCGCTCAATCGCCCCCGGTTCGACCCGTCGGTCGGCCGGGTGGTGGAGGGTTATGGCGTCATGCAACCTCGCGTCACGCCGGCCCTGGAGCTGGGGCGCGGCGCCACTCTGTTCCAGAGGATCTTCTCCTCAGCCAGTGGCATCGATCCCTATGCCGCGGCGGCCTCCGACGTCTACCAGGACGTGTTCGGCGAAGGCTCCTTCACGGGCAAAGGCGCCTACGACATCGACGCCTTCGAGGCCGCCTTGGTGGGGCGGGTGCCAGAATCGGCGATCCTGAGCCACGACCTGTTCGAGGGCGTTTTCGCCCGCGCCGCCCTGGTCTCCGACGTCGAGGTCGTCGAGTGCTTCCCGCCACGCTATGACGGCGCCGCGCTTAGAAGCCACCGCTGGGCTCGCGGCGATTGGCAGCTCCTGCCATGGATCCTCGGCGTCGCGGCCGGCGACCCGGCCCGGCCCGGCGGCGGCCGGATGCCCGCCATCGGTCGGTGGAAGATGATCGACAATCTGCGGCGCTCGCTGACCGCGCCGGCCCTGGCGCTGTCGCTGATTCTTGGCTTTTCGCTTCCCTTGCCGCAGGCCGCTGTTTGGACCTTCGCGATGCTGGCGACCCTGCTGATCCCCGCCGCCCTGCCGCCGATTTCCCAACTGATTGCCTGGCGGAGTGGCGACTCGCCGTCTCCGTCCTGGGACGGAATTGGTGCGGACCTGAAGACGGCCCTGATCCAGACCGGCCTGACAGTCATCTTCCTGGGCCATCAGGCGGCGCTGATGACGGACGCCATAGTGCGGACCTTGTGGCGCATGATCGTCACCCGTCGGCGCCTGCTGGAGTGGGTCCCGGCCGACCAGGCCGCGTTCTCTGCCGCGCCCTCGCCGAGAAGCTTCTACGGCAGCATGTCCGCCTCTCTTGTTGTGGCGGCAGCGGCTCTGGCCGTCGCTCTGGTTTTCGGCCACCAGAGCTGGCCTGTGGCCGGCCTGTTCGCTTTCGCCTGGTTTGCCGCCCCCCTGATCGCCTATCGCGCTGGACTTGAGCCAGCCGTAGCGACGGACCTGACCCTGACGGCGACGGACGAAGTGGCGCTGCGGGTGATCGCGCGCCAGACGTGGCGCTACTTCGAAACCTTCGTGACGCCGCTGGAAAACATGTTGCCGCCGGACAATTTCCAGGAATTCCCCCAGCCCGTTGTCGCCCATCGGACCTCGCCGACCAACATCGGCGTCTATCTGTTGTCGGTCACCAGCGCCCGCGACTTCGGCTGGATCGGAACCCTAGAGGCGGTCGAACGCCTGGAAGCCACCTTCGCCACCCTGGGACGAATGGAAAAACGCCGAGGCCACTTTCTCAACTGGTACGACACCCGCGACCTTCGTCCCCTCGATCCGCCCTACATTTCGTCGGTCGACAGCGGCAACCTGGCAGGGCACCTGATCGCCATCGCCAACGCCTGCCGCGAATGGCGCATCCAGGCGCCGACACCCCGCCAGCAGCGCGACGGCCCCCTCGACGCGGTCAGGCTCGCCTGCGAGGGACTGCGCGCCACCTGGGGCGCGGCTCCGCACCAGGGCGTCGAAGCCCGCCGACTGGACGAGGCCCTGACGATTCTGGCCGCCGGCCTGGCGGACAGCGCGTGCGATCTCGCCATCACCGAACTCGCCGATCAGGCGGTCCGGGCGGCGCGAATGGCCGGCGCCCTCATGGCGACGGGCGCCCGAACGGCGCATGAGGATTTGCGATTCTGGGTCGATGCGGCGGGCGCCAGCCTGGCGAGCCACGCCCGGGATCCTGCGACAGCGGAAGATGCCGCCTTGGCGGCGCGTCTTCAGGCGATCGAGGATCTGTCGCGGGCCACGGCGATGGCGATGGAGTTCGCCTTCCTGATCGATCCTACGCGGCAATTGCTGTCGATCGGCTTTCAGGTGACAGAGAACCAGCTCGACGCCAACTGCTACGATCTGCTGGCCTCCGAAGCGCGACTGGCCAGCTTCTTCGCCATAGCCAAGGGGGATGTGCGGTCGAAGCACTGGTTTCGGTTGGGCCACTCGGTGACGCCTATCGCGGGCGCCGCCGCCCTGGTCTCCTGGTCCGGGTCGATGTTCGAATATCTGATGCCGTCGCTGGTGATCCGCACGCCCGTGGACAGTCTGCTTGACCAGACCAACCGGGTCGTCGTGAAGGTGCAGATCGCCTATGGCGCCCGACGCGACACGCCCTGGGGGGTGTCGGAATCCGCCTATAACGCTCGGGACCGCGAGTTCACCTACCAGTACACCAACTTCGGCATCCCGGGACTCGGCCTGAAACGCGGCCTCGCCGACGACCAGGTCATCGCGCCCTACGCCACCGCCCTGGCCAGCATGGTCGATCCGGGGGCGTCCGTGCGCAACTTTGCCTGTCTGGAAACCCTGGGCGCACGGGGCCGCTACGGTTTCTATGAATCCCTGGACTTCACGCCCAGCCGCCTGCCCGACGGCGCGCGTTTGGCCGTCGTCCGCGCCTTCATGGCCCACCATCAAGGCATGACTATCACAGCCATCGCCAACGCCGTGCTCGACGGCGTCCTGCGGACCCGATTCCATGCCGAGCCGATGATCCAGGCCACCGAACTGCTGCTTCAGGAGCGGGTGCCACGGGACGTGGCGGCGGCGTCCCCTTCGGTGGCGGACAATGTGCCGCCGGCGAAGGCCCGCGATCTGGCCCGCGTTCCGGCGCGCCGGACGGTGACCCCCTGGGCCGCGACGCCAGCGACACAACTTCTGTCGAACGGTCATTACACGGTCATGCTGACCGCGGCCGGCTCGGGCTACAGCACCTGGCGCGACGTGGCGGTAACCCGCTGGCGGGAGGACGCCACCTGCGACGACTGGGGCACGTTCATCCTGCTGCGCGACATCGTCAGCGGCGAACACTGGTCGGCAACCTATCAACCGTTCGGCGACGAGCCCGACAGCTATCTCGCCACGTTCAATGAAGGTCTCGTGAAGTTCGAACGCCGGGACGGGACCCTTGAAACCACCCTGGAAGTGGCGGTCTCCGCCGAGGAGGACGCGGAAGTCCGCCGGGTGACGATCCACAATCGCGGCGGCGCGGCGCGGGAAATCGAGATCACGTCCTACGCCGAGATCGTGCTCGGCTCCCGAGCCGCCGACGACGCCCACCCGGTGTTCTCCAAGATGTTTGTCGAGACCGAGGATTTTACCCAATGCGGCGCCATTCTCGCGACCCGTCGCCGACGCTCGGCCGACGAGGCCGAAGTGTGGGGCGCCCATGTCGTGGTGGTGGAGGGGTCGAGCACGGGCCGGCTGGAAATCGAAACCGACCGAGGCGTGTTTCTGGGGCGTGGCGGCTGCCTCCGGGGCCCCCTCGGCGCCGTCAACGGGCGACCCTTGAGCGGAGCGACCGGAGCGGTGCTCGATCCGGCGTTCATCCTGCGTCGCCGGGTGCGAATCGAGCCTGGGGCCGCGGCGCGAGTGGATTTCTGGACCATGGCGGCCACGACTCGAGAGGAGATCCTTGGCCTGGTGGACAAGCACCAGAACACCAGCGCGTTCGAACGCGCCACGGGCCTGGCTCACACCCAGGCTCAGGTCCAGCTTCAACACCTCGACATCGACAACCAGACCGCAAGCCAGTTCCAGCGCCTGGCGGGGCACGCGATCTACGCCTCGCCGGCCTTGCGCGCACCTTCGGCGGTGATCGCCCAGGGCCGCGGCGGACAGCCGGGACTGTGGTCGCTCGGGATATCCGGCGACTTGCCGATCATCCTGGCGCGAATTTCCGACATCAGCCAGATCGGCCTCGCCCGCGAGGCCCTTCAGGCGGTGGAGTACTGGCGGACCCGGCGGCTGGCGGTGGATCTGGTCATCGTCAACGACCGCGCCATGTCCTATATCCAGGACCTGCAGGTGGCGCTTGAGACCCTGGTCCGCGCCAGCCAGTCCCGGGACCAGGTCGCGCATGATCGCCCGCCGGGCCACATCTTCATGCTCAGGGCGGATCTGATCGCGCCGGAAGCCGAGGCGTTGCTGATCGCCACCGCGCGCGTGGTGCTGTCTGGAGACCGCGGCAGTCTTGCGGATCACCTGGACCGGGCGGTCCCAAAGTCGCGAGCGCCCGCCGCGACCCGCCGGAGCCGTCCGGGCGTCCGGTCGGACCTGCTGGTGTCAACGGCCGAACCCGGTCTGGAGTTCTTCAACGGTCTGGGCGGCTTCGGCGAAGGCGGACGGGAATATGTCACCCTGCTTGGGCCTGGACGAACCACCCCAGCGCCCTGGATCAATGTCGTGGCCAACGCCGAATTCGGTTTCCAGGTCTCGGCCGAAGGCGCTGGCTTCGCCTGGTCGGTCAACAGTCGTGACCATCAGATCACACCCTGGTCCAACGACCCGGTCTGCGACCGCTCCGGGCAGACGATCTACCTGCGGGACGAGGACACCGGCGCCCTGTGGAGCCCCACGGCCTTTCCGATCCGCGATCCGGCAGGCGTCTATGTCGCCCGGCACGGCTGGGGTTACAGCCGCTTCGAGCACGCCGCCCAGGGCGTGACCACGACCCTCGTGGAGTTCGTTCCCCTCGCCGATCCGATCAAGATCTCGCGGCTTACCCTGGCCAACACCACCGAACGGCGCCGCACGATCAGCGTGACCGCCTATGTCGAATGGGTGCTGGGATCGACCCGCGCCGCCGCAGCCCCATTCGTCGTCACCACCCTCGACGGCGCGACAGGGGCAATCTTCGCCACCAACCATTGGGCCCCCGCCTTCGCCGATCGGGTTGCCTTCGTCGATCTCGCGGGTCGCCAGACCGCGTGGACCGGCGATCGTCACGAATTCCTCGGCCACAATGGCGGCATGGACCGGCCCTCCGGTCTGACCGGCGCCGCCCGTCTGTCCGGCAGGGTTGGCGCGGGTCTCGATCCCTGCGCGGCGCTACAAACGACGGTGACGATTCCCCCGGGCGGCAGGGTCGAGGTGAGGCTGTTGCTGGGCGACGCGACCGGCGAGGCAGGGGCCCGCGACCTGATCGCCCGTTATCGGGCCGCCGATGTCGAAGCTGAACTGGACGAGGTCTCGCGGTTCTGGAGCGAAACCACCGGCGCGATCCAGGTCCGCACGCCTGACCGCTCGATGGACATCATGCTCAACGGCTGGCTGACCTACCAGACCCTGGCGTGCCGAGTGTGGGGGCGAGCCGGCTTTTACCAGGCCAGCGGGGCCTATGGCTTCCGCGACCAGCTGCAGGACGGCATGGCCCTTGCCACGGTGGCGCCGGCCTTGACCCGGGAGCATCTGCTGAGGGCCGGCTCCCGGCAGTTTCCGCAAGGGGATGTCCAGCACTGGTGGCTGCCCAACTCAGGCCAGGGCGTGCGCACCCATATTTCCGACGACCGGGCCTGGCTGGCCTTTGCGGTGGCGCATTATGTCCGCGTCAGCGGCGACGCCGCTGTGCTCGACGCGCCCTTGACCTTCCTGGAGGGGCCGCCCCTGCTCCCGGAAATGGCCGACAATTTCTTCCAGCCTCTGACGTCGGAGGCGACCGCCACGCTTTACGAACACTGCGCCCTGGCGCTCGACGCCAGCCTTGCCGTGGGCGCCCACGGCTTGCCGTTGATCGGCGGGGGCGACTGGAACGACGGCATGAACCGCGTCGGCCAGGCGGGCCGGGGCGAGAGCGTCTGGCTGGGCTGGTTCCTCTATGCGACGCTGGAACGTTTCAGCCGGATCGCCGAGACACGGGGCGATCTGGCGCGTGCGACGGCCTGGCGCGGACATATGCAGGCCTTGCGGACCAGCCTGCAGACCGAAGCCTGGGACGGCGCCTGGTATCGCCGAGGCTGGTATGATGACGGCGCGCCGCTGGGATCGGCGGCCAACGACGAATGCCGCATCGATTCCATCGCCCAGTCCTGGGCCGTGCTGTCGGGGGCAGCACCGCCCGATCGCGCCCATGCGGCCATGGCCGCGGTCGAAGGTGAACTGATCCGGCCCCAGGATGGCCTGGCCCTGCTGTTCACCCCGCCCTTCGATCGCACGGTCCATGATCCCGGCTACATCAAGAGCTATCCGCCCGGTCTGCGCGAAAATGGCGGGCAATACAGCCACGCCGCGATGTGGGCGGTGCTCGCCTTCGCCAAGCTCGGCGCGGGCGACAAGGCGCAC
>CAIQDO010000503.1 GCA_903870555.1 uncultured Caulobacteraceae bacterium | reverse complement strand
CGCACCAGATGCTGCCCTACGGCGTCACCTCGTTCACCGTCGCCAGCGTGCGGCTCGACGACATCGGCCCTCTGTCGGCGCTTTCGGCCGAGGGGCTGGTCAAGCAGCGGATGCGCGGCTGCATCGTCTGGATTCCCGATCCCGAGGACGGCAACACCATGGGCGACACCTTGATCGCCCAGCGTGCCCGCTACGAGCAGCCGCGCTTTCGCCTGGACTGCGTGAAGATGTTCCTCGATGGCGTGCCCACCGAGAGCCACACCGCGGCGATGATCGCGCCCTATGCCGATATCGACCCCGAGCACGGCGATCCGCGATCGCACAATGGTCTGCCGATGATGACCCAGCCGGTGCTCGACGCGGCGGTCACCCGGTTCGACGCCGAGGGCCTGTCGGTCAGGTTTCACGCCGCCGGGGACGGGGCGGTTCGCGCCGCCCTGGACGCGGTCGCCGCCGCGCGCCGCGCCAATGGATTCGGCGGTCAGGGCCATGTGGTCGCCCACGCAACCTTCGTCGATCCCGCCGATATCCCGCGCGCGCGGGCGCAGAACGTCGCCTGGGAATTCTCGCCCTACATCTGGTATCCGACGCCGATCACTTCGGTCGACATTCTTCGGGCGGTCGGCCCGCAACGGATGGAGCGGTGGATGCCGATCCGCGAAGCGGTCGACACCGGCGCCCTGGTCGTGGCCGGGTCGGACTGGTCAGTTGTCCCTTCGGTGAATCCCTGGCCGCCGATCGAGACCATGGTCACGCGCCAGAAGCCGGGCGGCAGCGGCGAAACGATCGGCGCCGGCGAGCGCGTTCGGATCGATCAGGCGCTGCGGATCTTCACCGTCAACGGCGCGCGCGTGACGGGGAGCAGCGACAAGGTCGGGACGATCGCGCCGGGAATGCAGGCGGACCTGATCGTTCTCGACCGCAATCCGTACCGCGCGCCGATCACCCAGGTGCATGACACCAAGGTCCTCAAGACCTTCATCGCCGGCGAACTGGTCTATGACGCCGCCTCGCCGCCGCCTCTGACGGCGCGGTAGGCGATCACCAGACCCGCGTCACCACCGCGTCGAACACCCCGTCGGCCGAGACGATCGGCAGGTTTCGCCGCAGCGCCGTGGCAGCCAGCAGACGATCGAACGGATCGCGGTGACTCCAGGGCATGGTGGCGGCGGTGATGCAGATCGGCCCATCGAGGTCGGCCGTGGCGCCGCCCTGGGTTTCCAGCAGGGCGGGGAGCCTCTGAACGAAGGGCTCCATTTGCGGCCATTTGCCCAGGCGCACCTTTTGGCCGATCTCGAAGAAGGTGATCGGGCTGACCAGCACCGTGTCGGCGCCGGTTATCGCTGATCGCGCGCGTTGGCTCAGCCTGTCGTCGTCTGTGAGGGCCCAGGCCCAGGCATGGGTGTCAAGCAGGACCGCCTTCACGCCGAGCCTTCCCACAACGCCAGATCCTCGGCGGACATCGGCTCAAGGAAATCCGGCGCGGGGTCCGTCAGGTTGCCCTTCAGCAGGCCGATCTCAAACCGCCCCTGGGGAATGGCCACCAGCCGGACGGCGGGCTTGTTTCCCTTGGCGATCACCACGTCCTCACCGGCGAGGGCGGCGTCGATCAGTTTTGAGAGCGTGGACTTGGCGACGTGGACGGTGACTTGAGGCATGAGTTCCTCCCGGCGGTCTGTTAGCTAACATGGCTAACCGATCGATGGGTGTCAACGCATCGACTGATGGCGCCTACTGGTGACCACCGTACCGTTCGCGCCGCTTACGCCGCGCTCGGATGTCCGGCGCGCCTCGCGCGGCGCGTCATGCCCCCGACCGCTCCGAGGCCGGCCATCATCAGGACCCAGCCATCCGGTTCCGGGACGGCGCCCGGTGGCGGATCCTGAGGAACCATGTCGATGGTGACCAGACCGTCGCCGATGTT
>CAIQDO010000502.1 GCA_903870555.1 uncultured Caulobacteraceae bacterium | reverse complement strand
TGCCTCCGGACACGAGACCGCCCGATGTGGATTGAGACATGAACTTCACGAGCCCGTGAGTCTGACCGGTGAACTCAGGACGTGCTGCGAGCCAATCGCCTTGCTCATGTTCGTGATTTGAGCGGGACCCGCCTCGACCATGGGGCGGATCTGGTCAGCCCTTACGCCTGAGCCGGCACTGGCATGCCTGCAGCGCGACGCGCTGCAGGCAGCTCGTCGCAGATGATCCACACCAGGGCGGCGTAAAACGCCACCGTCCCGAGGAACCCCCCCAACAGGTTGATGTAGGGCAGTTGGCCGAACATAACCGCTAGTAGCACTGCCGGCCACGGCAGCACCCGTCGGGTTCCCCGTAGCGCGATTAGTACACCGACAATGAAAAGGACTGTAGCGATCCAGCCGAATTGAATTGCCAGATCGAGGACCCCGCTCTCCGTCACTCCCGAAGACCAGAGCGCATTGAAGCCGATGCCGCTGAGCGATTTATATCTGACTCCTTCGCCCACTAGAATGTTAGCGGCCGCATCGCGCCAGCCGGCAGCCATCAACGCCGTCCGTTGAAATTCTTCCGGGTCGCGCGTCAGCCAAGTGAAGGCCATGCCTGAGGCTCCGAGCGCGGCACTGGCGAACTGGAGTGGCACTAGGCGCGCCCCCGGCAGCATTAGCAGCCCAGCGACCAGAGCAGCACCGCCCAGATATCGGCGCGCATCGATCACCACCAGCGACAAACCGATGATGAGGATCGCGCCTAACATCGCAGCCCAGGCCCAAGCTGGTCTTCGACGCAGTCCGTCGCGGGCCAGATACGCCACGCCTATCATGGCCACGATACCGCTAGCGTGACTGTTCCCGGTCAGGCCGCCGAACCGTTCAAGGCGTCCCGCGTCGGTGTAGCGCGCGCCCGCGTCCTGCAGATGCCACAGACCGATAACGGCCCCCCCGTTTGCCAAAGCGTCCATGAGCGCGAAGGCAGCGCACCACCATCCAAGCGCCGTCAAAAGCTCGGCCCGATCAGAATTGCAGTACACCAGCACCGGTACGCCGACGATCACCAGGAGCAGCCCGAGATCGTTGAGATTCAGCCCTCTGTCAGCAACACCCGTCACCCCGCTGATCATGGCAAGGCCGAGGGCTGTAAGCAGGCAGAAGGCGGCAACGATGCCAGAGCCCGTCGAGACGGTCGCGAACCGCAACCGCAAAAACCAAAGCGCCGAGAGTGCAGATAGACCACCCGCGATGGCGGCGGCGGACAGGGGCGTCACCACGGCTGAGTCAACGTTCAGGAAGGTGTGGGCGTACAGCGAGAAGACGATGACGAAGGCCGTCAGCCAAGTCAGGGGGCGGTAGAGGAAGATCTGCATTAACCGATCATACCCCGGGCCGTCGTGGCCGTCAGTACCCCACACATTGAAGCTGGAGCTTGTCGGCCGCCATGGTCGACGCGAGAGCGAAGGTGACGCTTGTGGTCGTCGAAGCCAACTCGCGGATCGTCCCCGCGGCCGTCGTCTGGTCGGAGCCCAGGCAGTCCCAGCCGGTCGCAGCCGTCGGCATCGTCAGCACACCGCTGGAGCCGGGTGTTGCGCCGATCGTCACCAGGAACGCGGCCGTGGTATTTCCGGTGATTGTCGGGGTACCCGTGCTAAACCCGCTGAATACGGTCGGGGCCGTGCCACTGGCCAGGAGCTTGCCGTTGAGGCTGAGACCTGTCGAGGCGCTGAGCGTCGTGAACGCGCCGGTCGAAGGCGTCGTCGCGCCGACCGATCCATTATGGGGTCCGCTAAGGCTCGCGCCAGTCAGCGTGCCGGCGAATGTGCCGTTGCCAGTCGCCGCATCGAAATTGTAGGTTTGAACGCTGAAAACGCTGTCGCTATAGCCACGCCAATCCGCACCTGCACCCACGGAGCAGAACGAATTTCCGATTGTGGCGGCACTGTCGCAAAGCATGAACGCTCCGCCCGACGCATTTTGAAGGGTGAAGATCTGACCATCGACGGTGGGGTGGATGGCGGCGCCGCCCAGG
>CAIQDO010000501.1 GCA_903870555.1 uncultured Caulobacteraceae bacterium | reverse complement strand
CGTGCCCACCATCAAGGTGCTTTCGGAAATGAACGCCCGGGTCCGCGCCCTTGAGGTGGGCGTCGGCGCCGAGGTGGCGGCGGGCGACACCCTGCTGATCCTGGAATGCATGAAGATGGAAATTCCCGTCGAGGCGCCGAAGGCCGGGCGGGTGTCCCGGATCCTGGTCGCGGCGGACGCCGAGATCGTCGACGGTCAGGCGCTCGTGATTCTGGAAACCTGAGCCCCGGCGGCCGCCGCCTCACGGCATGTAGGGAAACGGCGGCGGACCCAACTGACTGGCCAGGACGCGCTGGGCGTCACGGACGAACGCCACGAGGCGCGATCGGGTTTCCCGAGGGTCGATGATGTCCTGACCCGTCGATTCGGCGGTGAGGAAGGGCGAGGCCAGGGCCCGCAGCCGCGCTTCGATCTCCGCTCGCTTGGCCTCCGGGTCGTCGGCCGCCTCGATCTCCCGGCGATAGGCCGCCGCCACCCCTCCGGCGATGTGCATCGAACCCCAGTTGGCCGACGGCCAGGCGTAGCGGCGGAACATGCCCGAGGGCCTGTGGTGACACTGGCCGGCGACGCCATAGAGCTTGCCCACGACGATGGTGATCCAGGGCATGCGGCTGTTGCAGACGGTCGCGACCAGTCTGGCGCCCGCGCGCTCGATGCCCAGCCGTTCCGACTCCGGACCGACCATGAAGCCGGGCTCGTCCGCCAGGGAGATCAGCGGCAGGTGGAAGGTGTCGCACAGCTGCATCAGCCGCGCGACCTTGGCCCCGGCCGCCACATCCGTCGATCCGCCGTTGTGGCGCGGATTGTTGGCCATGATCCCCACCGGATAGCCGTCGATGCGCGCCAGGCCGGTCACGCGGGCGCGGCCGTAGAGCGGCGCGATCTCGAAGAAGGAGTCCTTGTCGACGACGAGATTGAGCAGCTTGCGCCCGTCATAGGCCAAGCGGGGGTTGCGTGGCAGGATCGACAGCAGCGCCTCCTCGGCGCGGTCGGGATCGTCATCGGTCGCCCCCCGGGGCGCCGGCTCGTGGACGCTGGGCGGCAGGTAGCCCAGGAAGCGGCGGATCTGGGCGAAGGCGTCGACCTCGGTGTCGGCCAAGTTGTCGATGCAGCCACTGATCCGGGTGTGGATCTGGTCGCCGCCGAGCTCTTCCTTGGTGATGTCCAGACCCAGGGCGGCCTTCACCACCGGCGGTCCGCCCGGAAAGATCTGGCTGATGCCCTCCACCATCACGCTGAAGTGGGCCAGGCAGGCCTGGATGGCCGGCAGGCCGGCCACCGACCCCAGCACCGCCGAGACGGTCGGAACCAGCGACAGGGCGCGCACGTCGTTGACCGTCCAGACATTGCCGTCGGGCAGGTAGGTGCGGCCATAGTCCTCGAAGGTGCGCACGCTGCCGCCCGAGGCGTCCAACAGCCGCACGAGAGGCAGGCGCCATTCCAGCGCCCGCTCGGTCGCCGACAGCTCCTGTCCCATGCCGCCGCGCGTCCCGCCCGACCCGCCACGCACGGTGAAATCACTGGCGGCGACGATCACCTTGCGCCCGTCCAGCATCAGCTCGCCATTGACGAAGGCTTTCGGAGTGAAGCCCGTCAGTTCGCCT
>CAIQDO010000500.1 GCA_903870555.1 uncultured Caulobacteraceae bacterium | reverse complement strand
CGAGACCTTGGCGGGGGGCACGGTGAAGGCGGTGTCGGTCATCTTCAGGGGGCCGAAGATGTGCGCCTGGAGGAATTGGCCGAGGGGCTCGCCGGATAGCGTTTCGACCAGATAACCCTGGATGTCGACGGCGCTGGAGTATTCCCAGCTGGTCCCCGGCTGGAACTTCAAGGGGATCTGGGCGGTGGCGTCGATCATCGCCTTCAGCCCGTTCGACGCCAGCACATGCTTCTCGCGGTAGAGTCGGTCGACCGGGTGGGTGTCGCTCAGGCCGTAGCCGAAGCCGGCGGTGTGGCTCATGATCTCGCGCATCGTCGGCGGGCGCTTCATCGGCTCGGTGGTGATCGTCCCGTCGGCCGCCACGCCGATGTAGACCCGCAGGTCCTTGAACTCGGGGATGTAGCGCGTGATCGGATCGTCGAGGCGCCATTTGCCCTCCTCGAACAGGATCATCATCGCCACGCCGGTGATCGGCTTGCTCATGGAATAAATGCGGAAGATGGCGTCCTGGGTCATCGGCTTGCCCGTGGCCAGGCTGGACTTGCCATAGGTCGCGAACTCCACGGTTCGGCCATGCCTCGCCAGCAAGGTGGTCACGCCGGCCACCCGGCCATCGGCCACCGCCTGGGCCATGGAAGCATCCAGGCGCTTGAGTCGCGCCGAATCGAAGCCGATCGATTCGGGGGCGCCCGCCGCGGCCAGAGTGCCCGCTTGGGCGCTTGTCGCCGCGAGTCCGACGATTGCGGCGGACAGGATGGCTGCCCGATACGGTCGAGTTTTCATCTGTGGTCATCCCCTGAGGTCCGCGAAGTCTAGGGCCTGGAACCGCGGCGGCAAGGCGCCAATCGGCGCGGGTCGCGCCGCTTCAGCCTTGCCATTTTTCAAACGCTTGTTAGTCAGGGCGGGGCGCCGGCGGGGCGTTCGTTCTGAGTAGAGTCATGGCCGACGACGAAACGGGCGGAATCCCCGCCGCGGCGATCCTCGAGGAAGATCAACCTCAGAGTCTCGAACCCGGGATGCCGCCGGAGATCGCCTCACCCCTGGCGCCGTTCAAGGGCCAGGCGCCCGACGCGCCGGCCTGGTTCCACGAAGCGGTGGCCCTGCGCCCGGAACGTACCCTGGTCAACGTCGGCGGCGCCAACATCGAATTGCTGGTCTGGGGGGAACTTGGCGCGCCGGGCCTTATCCTGGTTCACGGCAACAGCGCCCACGCCGACTGGTGGAGCTTCATCGCCCCGTTTCTGGCCGACAACTACCGGGTCGCGGCCATGTCCCTGTCGGGCATGGGCGGCTCGGATTGGCGCGACAGCTACTCCTTCGAGACCTTCGCCACCGAGATTCATGAATGCGCCAAGGCGGCGGGCCTCTATGAAGGCCCGGTGAAGCCGATCTACATCGGCCACTCGTTCGGCGGGGCTCAGGTCTTTTACTCAGCGGCCCATCATCCGGAGCGGATGAGCGCCTGCCTGCTGGTCGATACCGGCTTTGGCGGACCGCCAACCCCGGAAGAGATGGCCCAGTGGGAGGCCGAGGAGCGGGCCGCCGGCCGAAACCCGCGTCCCATGCGGGGGCCCCAGATGCGCGGCGCGGCCAACAAGGTCTATCCGACCCTGGAAAAGGCCCTGACCCGCTTCCGCTTCATGCCGCCGCAGGTCCCCGGCAATCTCTACATCGCCGACTTCATCGCCCGCCGCTCTCTGAAAGCCGCCCCGATGCCCGACGGATCAGGCCAAGGCTGGACCTGGCGGTTCGATCCGGGCCTGTGGGCCAAGCTCGACCGCAGCGGCATGTCCGTCATCGACGGCGCGGCGGTGAAAGTGCCCATGGCTCACATTTACGGCGATCGTTCCGAGATCATCCGCCGGCATGGTCCCGGGTCGAAACGACCCGACCAGATCCCGGCCTCGGCCCCGCGGATCGTCATCCCGGACAGCGAACACCACATCATGGTCGACCAGCCGCTCGCTTTGGTTGCTGCGATGCGAACCATTCTCGCGGTCTGGCCGCGTGTCGGGCCCGCTTGAGCGGTTCCGGCCGGTAGTGTAGCACCGCCTCCGAAACCGTTTCGCGTTCACAAGGGACCGCCCGATCATGGATCACGCCACAGACCACCATTCCGGCGATCAGGACATCACCGAACAGGTGGCGACCTACCAACTGTTCGGCGGCCTGTCCAAGTGGGGCTCCCTGGCCGTGGCGGTGCTGGTGACGATGCTGACCCTATGGTTCTGTCTGGGCGTCGGGTTCCTCGGCGGCGCCATTCCAGGCGCGGTCCTTCTGACGCTGGGGGTTGTGTTCCTCCGGTCCAAACCCGCCAAAGCCCACTAAGGGAATTCAGACATGGCCGTTGTCGCAATCACCAGGGAACGCCGGGCCGACGAGACGCGCGTGGCGACCACGCCCGAAGCGGTCAAGAAGCTCCTCGCCCTGGGTGTTTCCGTGGTCGTCGAGTCTGGCGCTGGACTGTCCGCCTCAGTTCCCGACGCGGAATATGCCGCCGTCGGCGCCACCGTGGCGCCGGATCTCGCCTCGACCCTGTCGGGCGCCGACATCCTGTTGAAGGTGCGCGGGCCGACGGACGAGGAGATCGCGGGCCTGAAGGCCGGCGCCATCGTCGTGGCCCTGCTCAACCCGCACATGGAGCGTCCTGTGCTCGACGCCCTGGCGGCCAAGGGGCTTGATGCCTACGCCATGGAGTTCGTGCCGCGCACCAGCCGGGCGCAGGTGATGGACGCCCTGTCCAGCCAGGCCAATCTGGCCGGCTATCGCGCCGTGATCGAGGGCGCCGAGGCCTATGGCCGGGCCATGCCGATGATGATGACCGCCGCCGGCGCCATCGCCCCGGCCAAGGTGTTCGTGATGGGCGCCGGCGTCGCCGGCCTTCAGGCCATCGCCACCGCCCGGCGTCTTGGCGGGGTGGTCACCGCCACCGATGTCCGTCCCGCCGCCAAGGAACAGGTCGAGTCCCTCGGAGCCAAGTTCATCGCCGTCGAGGACGAGGAATTCAAGGCCGCCGAGACCGCCGCCGGCTACGCCAAGCCGATGAGCGCCGAGTACCAGGCCAAGCAGGCGGCCCTGGTCACCGAACACATCAAGAAGCAGG
>CAIQDO010000499.1 GCA_903870555.1 uncultured Caulobacteraceae bacterium | reverse complement strand
GGGAGAAAAGGCGCGATAGAGGGTTTCCCGCGTCAAACCGGTGTCGCGCGCGATGGCGGTGATGTTGCGGGCGCGGGCGACATCGCCGATCGCCGAAACGATGAACGCCGGGTCGCCGTCCGCGAACGCCTCTTCCAGATAGGCCGCAATGCGGTCCTCATCGATCAGCACCTCGGCCGCATCGAAGAGTTTGGTTTCCACGACCATTTCAAACCTCCTTCGCCAGCGCCTTCGCCAGGGCGATATCGCGCGCCTGGGTAGACTTATCTCCTCCGCACAGGAGGATGACCACCACCTCGCCGCGTTGGACGAAATAGACCCGATAGCCCGGGCCGTGGTGGATCCGCATTTCGCTCACACCATCCCCAACGGGCGCCTCGTCGCCGAAATTGCCGCCGGAGACACGCTTGATGCGGATGGCGATCTTGGCGACCGCCCGGGCGTCCCGCAGGGCGTTCAGCCATACGATGAATCGCTCCGATCGCCGAATCTCAATCACCTGTCAGATATAACTGACAATCACGAAAACTACAATCCGCTCGATCAAGTCCAGGATATCCAGCAGGCTATCGCCCGATGGGGCGGGCAGCATTCAGAAAACCTGTATGGCCGGCGTGCGCCTTGATGTGGGGACGCCGACGCGGATGTCCGCGTCTCCAGCGCCATCCGCTCGTCTCCGGAGCCCGCCCGCCAATCCGCCAACGTCGGAACCCTCCGCTAGGCCCAGGGTTCTGACCAGCATGCGGCGGGCGACGACCTCTGGCGCCCTTTCGCACCGGAGGACGAACAATGCCGCGCGGCGACAAATCGAAATACACTGCCAAGCAGGACCGCAAGGCCGGCCACATCGCGGAAAGCTACGAGGCCAAGGGCGTCCCCGAGAAGGAAGCCGAGCGGCGAGCCTGGGCGACCGTCAACAAGGAAGACGGCGGCGGCAAGGCGCCCGGCGGCTCCGGGCGGGCCAAGTCGACCAGCTGAGCTGACGTTCGCCCGCCGCGCCGCCCGCGTGATGGCGCCGCGTGATGGCGCCGAAGGCTGCCTTCCTCTAGGACTGCGCGGCCGGGGCGGAGCGTAGCCTCGCCGCGCAGGTAAGGATCGACGCCGTGAACACATCCCCGCTCGTGATGGGCGCCGTGGCCTATGCGCCAAAGGTCGTGACCATCTGGGAAGGCTTCAAGGCCTGGTTCGCCGAGCAGGGCCTGGCCTTCGACTACCGGCTGTTCTCCAACTACGAGGCCCAGGTCGAGGCGCAGTTCGATGGGACCATCCATCTGGCCTGGAATTCGCCCCTGGCCTGGATCCGCGCCGAACGGATCGCGCGAGCCCGCGGCCTGTCGGTGCGCACCGTGGCGATGCGCAACACCGATTGCGACCTGCGCTCCCTGATCGTCGTTCGCGCCGACAGCCCGCTTCAGACGGGCGCGGATCTGCGCGGCAAGACCCTGGGCGTCGGCGCCATCGACTCGCCTCAGGCGACGATGATCCCCCTACATCACCTGCGCCAGCTGGGCCTGGTCGGCGGGCGCGACTTCGCCGTGCGCCGGTTCGACGTGCTCAGCGGCAAGCACGGCGATCACATCGGCGGCGAGCGCGACGCGGCCGTGGCCATGCTGGCCGGCGAGGTCGACGCCTGCTGCATGATCGACGGCAATCACCTGGCCTTCGGCCTCGACGGAACCCTGCCGGCCGGGAGCACGCGGGTGATCGAGACCACCGAGCCCTACGACCACTGCAACTTCACCATCAGCCCGGGCGCGCCCGAGGCGGCGGTGGCGCGGTTCACCGAGCTGCTGCTGGGCATGCGCTGGGACGACCAGGCGGTGCGGCCGCTGATGTATCTGGAGGGCGTGCGCCAGTGGAAGCCGGGCCGGGTCAGCGGCTATCCGCAGCTGGAACAGGCGGTCGACGAACTGGCCTTCTATGGCGCGGACGGGGCCATCCTCGATGCCGACTATAGATATTGAGTCCCTCGGCCTGGACGAGGGGGCCCTGCTGCTCGTCCGCCGGGCCCTGGCCGCGCTGCCGGTCGGCGCCAGCCTGACCGTGCGCGGCGCGGCGCCGCAATGGGAGGTCCATCTGGCCGCCTGGTGCCGCCATCAGGGCCATGAGGTCGAGACGCGCACGGCGCCGGACGGCGGGGTCGAGGCGGTGGTGACGCGCGGCCCCTGGGCGGAGGGCCGCTGGCTGGGGGCCCTGGAGACGGGCCAGTCGCAGCTGGCGCCGGGGGACCTGCCCGCCGCCCGGGCCGATCCCGCCTGGGGCCTCGCCGCCCGCGGCGCCACGGTGG
>CAIQDO010000498.1 GCA_903870555.1 uncultured Caulobacteraceae bacterium | reverse complement strand
TTGTTCAGCACAACAATCATCTCGTCTTGTTCATTTGGCATCAACGGAGAACAGTCATGCAAATCAAATCACGTAATCTGGCTAACCCGTCTTATTCACCGCATAGCAGGGATTCGCTGGCGGGCATGGTACAAGCGTCTGGAATCGCGTAGAGATTGGGTGCTGACGCCACTCTCGACGCCCGGACAGAATCTGCCATGCCCACCGACTCCGACGATACCCTGTTCCCGTTTTCGTTGCCAAGTATCGGCAAGAAGAAAATCACCGCCGCCTTCGATGCCGGTCAAATCAGTTCCGACGGCGGCGTTCTGCTGTTGGCGGGCGCCGACAGGCGCCTTGGCCTGATCGACACCCTGGCCGCCCTCATCCCCGACCATCGCGACCCGAACCTGATCACCCATACGATGGCCGACATCCTGCGCCCGCGCGTGTTCGCCATCGCCTGCGGCTACCCGGATGCGAATGATCTTGACGCCCTGCGCCAGGACCCCGCCTTCAAGCTGGCCTGCGGCCGGCTGCCGGAAACCGGCATCGACCTGACCTCGCAACCAACCGTGTCACGCTGGGAGAATGCGCCGGACCTGCGCACCCTGGTCCGGCTGTCGCACGGCATGGTCGACCTGTGGTGCGAGAGTCACCCCCGTCCGCCCAAGGCCATCACCCTGGATATCGACGACACCGCCGACACCGTGCACGGCCACCAGCAATTGTCGCTGTTCAACGCGCATTACGACGAGCGCTGCTTCTCGCCGATCCATGTCTACGACGCCGCCTCGGGTCATTGCGTCGTCACCATTCTGCGTCCCGGCAAGACCCCCGGCGGCAAGGAGGTCCGCGGCCATCTGCGCCGTCTGGTGCGCCGGATACGGCGGCACTGGCCAAACACCGTCATCACTATTCGCGGCGACAGCCACTATGGCAGGCGCGAGGCCATGGACTGGTGCGAGAAGAATGCCGTCCGGTTTGTCTTCGGCCTGTCCAAGAACGAAACGTTGGACGCCCTGGTCTTCGACAAGGCCGACGAAGTGCGCACCCGGCGCGCGATCGGCAACCTCGATGCGGTGCGCGACTTCACCGAGACAAGCTACGCCGCCAAATCCTGGTCCCATCCCCGCCGCGTCGTGGCGCGCATCGAGGCGACACGCAAGGGGCTGGATATCCGTTACGTCGTCACCAGCATCGCGCGCTGCGATGCGGCATCGCTCTACAGCGGCATCTACTGCGCCCGCGGCCAAGCCGAAAACCTGATCAAGCGGCACAAGAGCCAACTCGCCTCCGACCGGACCAGTTGCCGCTCGCCGCTGGCCAACCAGATGCGCCTGATTTTGCACACCGCCGCTTACTGGCTGATGCGGTCGTTGCAGGAAGCCATTCCCCGGCAGCAGCCGTTGGCTAAGGGCGATTTCTCCACGCTTCGGCTGCGGTTGCTCAAGGTGGCGGTGCGGGTCAGGGAGACCGCCACCCGGATCAGATTAGCGTTCGCCGCGAACTGCCCGAATGCGGCGCTGTTCCGCGGCCTGGTGAACCGGCTGATCCTGCGCCCGGGCTGATTGCCGGGGCGCGTGCCCCGTTGAGACCGTGCCGATCAACCTCCAGCGCCTGCCAGATAGGGTCTGAAACGCGGACCACCCAGCAGGGGGGGAGTGCGGGGATTGTGTTCTCTATTCGTAATGAGAATACGATTGCCGGTGGCTATGAATTAGATGGGGTAGCGCGCCGAATTCCTTCAGTGCCGCGTCGCCGGCGGCCTGGACCGATGCGGCGTCGGACACGTCGACGGTGACCGCGATGGCGCGCACGCCAAGCGCTTCAATGGTCTGCC
>CAIQDO010000497.1 GCA_903870555.1 uncultured Caulobacteraceae bacterium | reverse complement strand
GCCGACCACCGGTCCGGATTCCGTTTGGATCGGCGTTCTCAAGCGTGACGTCCGCTTCCGTTTCGCCTTCGAGGCCCACAACCCCGCCACCCGGGGCCAGGCGGAAACCCTGTTGAACGAGTTGCTCACCGACCGGGCCAAGCGGCGCGAACGGGCCCTGCTCACCGTCGATTTCCCCCTCGGTTTCCCCCGCGGCCTGGCCGCCGGTTTGAACCTGCCCGGGGAAGCCCCCTGGCGGGCCGTCTGGGACCAGGTCACCAAGATGGTCCGGGACCGCCCGGACAACGTCAACAACCGGTTCGGCGTCGGCAGCGAGATCAACCGCCGGCTGACCGGCGGCCCGTTCCCGTTCTGGGGTTGCCCGCCGCGCGACACCCTGACCACCCTGCAGCCCAAGCGCGACCGCGCCCATGGCCCCGAAGACGTGCCGGAGTTCCGCTACACAGAGGAAGGCGTCAAGGGCGCCATGCCGGTGTGGAAGCTCTATTACAACGGGGCCGTCGGTGGCCACGCCATCCTCGGCATCCCCATGTTGCAACGATTCAAGGCCGCCCGCGGCGACGCCATGAAGGTGTGGCCGTTCGAGACTGGCTGGAAGTCGCTGACGGAAAACGACTTGCACGGCGTCGACCTTGTGGCCGCCGAGGCGACCCCGGCCATGGCGACGCCCGTGGCGCTCGCCGTCGGCGAAGGCAAGGAAACGGCGATCCTGCGTGGCCTGGTCGAGCACCTCGCCCGGCTGGACGAGGCCGGCAAGCTGTCAGGCCTGTTCGGCCCGGCCAAGGCGATCCCGCCCGAAGTGATCGAGGCCGCCCAGAGTGAGGAAGGCTGGACCCTGGGGGTCTAGCCTATTCGGCCGCTTCCCGAGGCGCGGTCTGGCGCTCCGCCTTCAGCTTCTCGGCCACCAGGAAAGCCAGTTCCAGCGCCTGCTCGCCGTTGAGGCGGGGATCGCAGTGGGTGTCGTAGCGTTCCGACAACTCGCCCTCGCGAAGGGCCCGGGCGCCGCCGATGCATTCGGTGACATTCTGGCCGGTCATCTCCAGATGCACGCCGCCGGGGTGGACCCCCTCGGCTTCGGCGATCTCGATGAAGCTTCGCACCTCCGACAGGATGCGGTCGAAGGGCCGGGTCTTGTAGCCATTGGCGGCCTTCAGGGTGTTGCCGTGCATCGGGTCGATCGCCCAGACAACCTGGCGGCCGCCCTTGCGGGTGGCTTCCATCAGCCGCGGCAATCGGGCGGCGATCTTGTCGGAGCCGAAGCGGCCATAGAGCGTCAGGCGGCCCGCCTCGTCATCGGGGTTGAGGGCGTCGATCAGGGCCAGCAACTCCTCCGGCTCGACCGTCGGGCCGACCTTGACGCCGATCGGGTTCTTCACGCCCTTCATGAAGTGGACGTGGGCGCCATCGAGCTGGCGGGTTCGCTCGCCGATCCACAACAGGTGGGCGGAGGTGTCGTACCAATCGCCGGAGGTGGAATCGACGCGGGTCATGGCTTCCTCGAAGCCGAGCAGCAGGGCCTCGTGGCTGGTGAAGAACTCCACACGGGACAGGTCCGGATGGCTCTGCGGCGTGACGCCAATGGCCTGCATGAACGTCAGGGCCTCGGAGATCTTGTCGCTCAGCTCGCGGTATCGCGCGCCCTGCGGGCTGTCGTCGACGAAACCCAAGGTCCAGCGGTGGATGTTGTGCAGGTCGGCGTAACCGCCGCCGGCGAAGGCGCGCAGCAGGTTCAGGGTCGAGGCCGACTGGCTGTAGGCCCTGATCAGCCGGTCGGGATCAGGGGCCCGCGAGACCGCCTCGAAGTCCATGCCGTTGATGTTGTCGCCGCGGTAGGACGGCAGGGTGACCCCGTCGACCGTCTCGATCGGTTCTGAGCGCGGCTTGGCGAACTGTCCGGCGATTCGGCCGACCTTCACCACCGGCTTGCCACCGGCGAAGGTGAGCACCACCGCCATCTGCAGGATCAGGCGGAAGGTGTCGCGGATGTTGTCGGCGGAGAATTCCTTGAAGCTCTCGGCGCAGTCGCCGCCCTGCAGCAGGAAGGCCTTGCCGGCGGCGACGTCGGCCAGTTGGGTCTTCAGGCGGCGCGCCTCGCCGGCAAACACCAGCGGCGGCATCCGGCGCAGTTCCGCCTCCACCCGCGTGACGTCGGCGGGATTGGGGTAGTCGGCGGGGATGTGCTTGGCCGGGCGTTCTCTCCAGGACGCCGGGCTCCATTTCTGGGTCATCGATGGGCCTCGTTTCAAGGGGGCCGCTCTTAGCCCATGCCGGCGACGAAGGCAAAGAACGCTCGCGTCGGAGCGGAAGCCGCGAGATAGTGCGCCGGGGCACGGCGGCAAGCCGTGGGCGGGATCGAGCCATGACAAGCGCGGAAGGGGCCAGGCCAGCGAGTCTGTGGCGTCATGGGGACTTTCTCAAGCTGTGGGCGGCGCAGGGGGTTTCGTCGCTGGGCGCGCGGATCACGCGTGAGGGGCTGCCTTATGCGGCGGTAATGAGCCTGGGAGCGAGTCCGGCGCAGCTGGGCGTCCTCGCGGCTTTGACCCGCGGGCCGGCCATCGTCGTCGGCCTCAGCCTGGGTGGCTTCGTCGACCGGCGCGGGCGGCGCGGGATCATGATCGGCGCCGACATTGGCCGGGCGCTCATCCTGGCCAGCGTGCCCATCGCCGCCTGGTCCCACATCCTGACCATCGGCCAAATCTATGCGGTCGCCGCCCTGGTCGGGGCGCTGAGCGTGCTGTTCGAGATGGCCGACCACGCCTACCTGCCCTCCCTCGTGGCCCAGGACCAGCTGGTCGACGGCGGGGCCAAGCTGGCGGCGACCGACGCCGTGGCCGAGATCGGTGGGCCGGCGCTCTATGGCGTGCTGTTCCAGCTGTTCACCGCGCCGATGGCCATAGCCGTCAACGCCGGCACCTACCTGTTTTCCGCTGCGGCGCTCGGCCTGATCAAGAAGGCGGAGACGCCGCCCGAGCCGGTCGCCCCGGCGGACCACACGCATTTCGTTGAGGATTTCCGCGCCGGCCTGGCCGTTGCCCTGGGTGATCCGGCGTTGCGGCCGTTGCTGCTGATAACGACGGTCAGCGCCCTGTTCGGCTCGTTCTTCTCGGCGCTGTACATCATCTGGGCGGTGCGCGGCCTGGGTCTGAGCCCGGCGATGCTGGGGGCGACCGTGGCCGTGGGCGGGGTGGCGGCCCTGGTCGGGGCGGCGGTGACGCCGCGCTGGATCCGCTGGCTGGGCCTGGGCCGGGCCTATGTGGTGACCAACGTGGTCGGGACCGCCAGCACCCTGTTCATCGCCCTGGCCGGGGGCGGGCCGGTGTGGGGCATGGCGATGCTGATGGTCTC
>CAIQDO010000496.1 GCA_903870555.1 uncultured Caulobacteraceae bacterium | reverse complement strand
GGCGACGCCCTCGCACCACAGGGCGCCGTCCTTGAGGTCGAAATGGTTCATAGGGGATGGGTGTCCGGCGGCAGAGGCGCGGGCTGGCCCTCGTCCTTGGCGGCCTTGGCCGCCGCCTCGGCGGCCGCCTTCCGCGCCTGATAGTCGGCCTTGGCCTTTTCGCCATAGAGCGGCGCGGGTTGGTCGAGCGCGCCGACGCGACCGCAGGCGGTCAGGGCGAGCAGGGCGGCGGCTGACAGCAGCAGCGGTGTCCGGAGGCGTCGCGGGTCGCGGCGGGTCATGCGAGGATTTCCTTCCAGCGGGCGATCTGCCGACGGACCTGGACCGGGGCCGTGCCGCCTTGGCTGACGCGGCTCGCCACCGAGGCGGCCGGGGTGAGAACATCGTAGATGTCGGCTTCGATGCGCGGTTCAAGGGCCTGGAGGTCTTCCAGGGGCAGGTCGGCCAGGCCGCCGCCAAGCGCCTCGGCCCTTGCCACGGCGCGGCCGGTGATGTGGTGGGCCTCGCGGAACGGCAGACCCAGGCGGCGCACCAGCCAATCGGCGAGGTCGGTGGCCGTGGAGAACCCGCCGCCCGCAGCCGCCGCCATGGCCGCTCGGCCGGGGGTCAGGTCGTCGATCATGCCGGTCATGGCCAGCAGCGACAGCTCCAGGGCGTCGAAGGCCTCGAAGGTCGGTGGCTTGTCCTCCTGCATGTCCTTGCCATAGGCCAGAGGCAGGCCCTTCATCACCACCGTGAGGTTGACCAGCGAACCGAGGATCCGGCCGACCTTGGCGCGGATCAACTCGGCGGCGTCGGGGTTGCGCTTCTGCGGCATGATCGACGAGCCGGTGGTGAAGGCGTCGCTGAGAGAGATGAAACCGAACGCTGGCGTCATCCAGATGACGATCTCCTCGGCCAGCCGCGACAGATGGGTGGCGCAGATGGCCCCGGCGGCCATGGCCTCCAGGGCGAAGTCGCGGGCCGAGACGCTGTCGAGCGAATTGGCGGTGGGCCGGTCGAAGCCGAGGGCGCGCGCCGTCTGCTCGCGGTCGATGGGAAAGGAGGTGCCGGCCAGGGCGGCGGCGCCGAGCGGGCATTCGTTCATCCGGGTCCGGGCGTCGTCGAACCGCGAGGCGTCGCGGCCGAACATCTCGACATAGGCCATCAGATGGTGGCCGAACGTCACCGGCTGGGCCGGCTGCAGATGGGTGAAGCCCGGCATCAGGTCGTCGGCGCACGCCTCGGCCTGGCGCAACAACGCGCGCTGCAGGTCGCGGATCTGGCTGGCGGAGCGGTCGCAGGCCTCGCGCACCCACAGGCGGAAGTCGAGCGCCACCTGGTCGTTGCGCGAGCGGGCGGTGTGGAGCCGGCCGGCCGCCGGGCCGATCAGTTCGGTCAGCCTGGCCTCGACGTTCATGTGGATGTCTTCCAGCGCCTCGCGGAACGGGAAGGCGCCGGCGGCGATTTCGGCCTCGATCGCGTTCAGGCCCTTCTGGATCGCCTGCTCGTCCTCGCGCCCGATCACCCCGACATCGGCCAGCATGGCGGCGTGGGCGCGGGAGCCCGCGAGATCTTCGGCCGCCATGCGCTTGTCGATGTCGATCGAGGCGTTGATGCGTCGCATCAGCTCGGCGGGCTTGGCGGCGAAGCGGCCGCCCCATAGAGAATGGCCTGCCTTACCGGAGACGTCGGTCATATGAACGAGATCCTTGCTTCCAGGCGCCTCGCGCGCCCTCTCGCCCTCGCGGGGATGGCCGCGCTTCTATACGGGCTTGTGGCCTGTTCCAACACGCCGGGCGATCTGAAGCCCCTGGCCAAGGGCGCGATGGCCAAGCTCGAGCTCACCGCCAAGCCCGACGCCGCCCCCGACATCCCGTTCAAGGACGGCGCCGGCGGCTCGCACTTCCTGGGCGAGTTCAAGGGCAAGGTCGTCATCGTCAATCTGTGGGCCAACTGGTGCGCGCCGTGCAAGGAGGAGATCCCGAGCCTGGCCAGGCTGCAGACCGCCTATGCCGGCAAGGATGTGGCGGTGGTCGCCATCAGCGTCGGCAAGGGCGAGGACGAGACCGCCGGCGCCGGCTTCCTGGCTCGAAACCCGCCGCTGAAATTCTACACCGAACCGACCTACGCCCTGACCGCCGCCTTCAAGCCGGCCGTTGACGGCATGCCCACCACCATCCTCTACGACCGCAAGGGCGTGGAGCGGGCGCGGCTGAGTGGCGGGGCCGACTGGTCGGGACCGGAGGCCCACGCGGTGGTCGATTCGCTGCTGGCCGAGAAGTGAGCCGGCCGGCGAAAGAGATCGTCGCCCTTGAAGACATCGCCGCGCGAGCCTGGCCCGCCGCGCGGCTCGGACGGCTGGGCGGCTGGCGGCTCTACGCCTCTTCGGGTTTCTCCGGCCGGATCAACGCCTGCTGGCCGTTGGAGGATCCGGGCTTTTCAGCGGACGAAGCCGTCGACCAGGTCGAGGCTTGGTACGCCGCGCGCGGCCTGCCGCCGCTGTTCAAGATCGTCGAGGCCGCCCTCGCGCCCGAGGGGCTGATCGTGGGATTGACGGCGCTCGGCTACCGGCCGCGCACCGAGACGATCATGATGACCGGGCCGACCGCGACCGTCGCCGACCCGGGGATCCGCGTCGTCCGGGACGTGGACGAGACCTTCGCGGCGGTGTTTTCCGCCACGGCGTCCGACCCCGGCGACTGCGCCGAACGCCTTGAGACCCTGACCCGCATTCCCAGGCCTCGTGGTTTCGCCCGGGCCGACATCGGCGGCGAACCGGCGGCCATTGGCGCCTGCGCGACGGAGGGCGAGCACGCTGGCGTTTTCGCCATGCGCACCGACCCGCGATTCCGCCGCCGGGGGCTGGCCCGCCGAGTGTTGTCCGCCCTGCTGGCCGACGCCGCGGCGTCCGGCGCGACCAGGGCCTGGCTGCAGGTGGAGGCGGACAACGCCGGGGCGATCGCGCTTTACGCCGCGGCCGGGTTCTCCGAGGCCTACCGCTACCGGTACTGGGAGCGATTCGGGGCGTCCAGATAAGGCAAAGCCTGTTGCCAAACGCCGCGATCCCCGCTTTGCTGCTGGCTGGCCGTGTCGGCGCGGGAGGCGTCGCGCGTCGCCAGAGGTGTCTCATGACTCAGCCGCCCGACGCCATCGTCGCCGCCGCTCAGGCGTCCCAGAAGGCCTGGAAGGTTTTCGCCTCCGTCAGCCTCGCTCAGTGGGCGATCGAAAGCGGCTGGGGCAAGCATGACCTGGGCTGTTTCAACTTCTTCGGCATGAAGGCGCCCTGCGACCCCCATGGCCATCCTCTGACGCCCTACGTCGACGTCAGGACCCGCGAGGTCCACCCCGACGGCGAGAGCTACTACATCGTCGCCCACTTCCGGAAATTCACCTCGGTCGTGGAAGCGTTCGACGAACACGCCAAGCTGCTGGCCACCAAGCAATGCTACGCCAAGGCCAGGGCGGCGGCCGATCCGGACGCCTTCGCCGACGCCCTGGTCGGCGTCTACGCCACCGACCCGAACTACGCCAAGGCGCTCAAGGCGGTGATGCACGGGTCGAACTTCTACCAGTACGATCAGGAGCCCGGCTGAAGCGACACTCGACGGCGGCGAACACCCTGGCTGGGAGGCTCGGGCTCGTCGAGCCTCAGCGCCTTTCGCAGGGCTGTGAGTTGCCGGCTCGCGGAGAGGTCCATCAGCCCCATCCGGAGGTTGTAGATCTCGGAGATGCCGGGGCGGTCGGCAGGATCGGCCACGCTGACGGCCTCGACCCACGCCGTGGTCTCGGCCCAGATCGACAGAGCCTCCGGACAAGCCCTGCCGGGGCCCGCCTGGCCTCAGCCCTTGCCCTGGGCCTTGGCCGCCTCGTCGAACCAGCGGCGGGGGTTTTCCACAACGATGTGGTCGAGGTCTTCCTGCGTCATGCCCATCCGCTTCAGTTCCGGGAAGACATGCTCGAACATGTGGGTCATCCGCCAGTTGGGCAGAGTCTTGAGCAGGTCGGCCGGGTCGCCGCCGTTGTAGCTGCCCACCCAGCAGTTGACGGTGTCGTGCGACACCATGATCCGGTCCTTGTGGCCGCAGTCGGCCAGGGCCTTGAGATTCTTCATCCGGATGGCGTCGGGGATCAGCATCTCCAGGCCGAAGCGGTCGAAGCCGACGTAGGCGCCGCGGTCGGCCAGGGACTTCTGGTACTCGGGGTCGTCGCGGCCGTCGCTGTGGCCGACGATCAGGCTGGAGGCCGGCAGGCCCGCGCCGCAGGCGATGTCGATCTGGTCGTGGCCGCAGGAGCAGTTCTCGGTGTGGCTGATCAGCGGCGCGCCGGTGATCTTTGCCGCCTTGGCGGCGGCGGTGAGGATCTTGCGCTCATAGGGCGAGACCTTGCCGTCGCCGGTGGCGATCTTGATCACCCCGCAGCGGATGCCGGTGGCGGCCACGCCGTCCTCGATCTCCTTGACGAAGCATTCGACGATCTGGTCCACCTCCAGGGTGTTGAAGGTGTAGGGGATGCCCATGTCCTCGACATAGGCGCCGGTGGCGCAGATCAGGGTGACGCCGCTCTTTTGCGACACCTCGGCGATCATCTCGACATCGCGGCCGAGGTCCATCGGGCAGGGGTCGATCACCGTGGTGACGCCATGCCCCTTAAGCTCCTGGAAGGCGTCGACCACCCGGGCGACGGCCTCGCGGCGGTCGAACGCCGGCATGCGCGCGTCCATGAACCAGCCGGGGAAGCCGACCAGCACGTGCTCGTGGATCAGGGTGCGGCCCAGGTCGCTGGCCGCCTTGCGGCCCTGCACGGTGTTCACCTGCGTGGTCATGTCATCTCTCTCCCAAAGGTCCGTCCCCCGGCGTCGAGGCCAGAGCATGGGCTGTTTTCGGGCGACGCCGGGCGGGCGTCAAGGCGCGGTCGGCGAAAGATTGAAACGCGTTCGATTATTTTCCGAAGGCTGGGCGCCGGGCCTTATCGCGCCATCGCCTTGGCTGTCGCCGCCTCGTTCTTCTGATAGTCTTGGAAGGCCTTGAAGACCCCCAGCTTCAGATTGGGGTTGAGCCCGTCGGCCATGCGCAGGATCTGCAGGCAGAACCAGCCCTGCTGGCCCCAGCCGTTGAGGGCGCGAACCATGGCGAAGGGGCTGGCTGGGCCCAGCCAGCCGCCGCCGATGCGCAGGCGTCGCTCCATCGCCGGGACGGTGGCCGCGCCCGCCATCAGCTTCGATCCCGCCAGCGGATCGACGCAGTAGGGCCGGCCGACGCCGACAACGTCCATCGCGCCCGACTCCAGGGCGGCGTTCATCCCCTCCAGGGTGCGGAACCCGCCGGTGACCATCAGCGGCATGGTCGTGGCGGCGCGGATGTCGGCGGCGTAGGCCAGGAAATAGGCCTCGCGGGCGACGGTGCTCTCCTGGCGGACCTCGGATTTCTCGGGATGCAGGGTCAGGTCGTCCAGCCCCACCAGCCGCGGCTGCTCATAGGTGCCGCCGGAGATCTCCAGCAGGTCGACGCTCTCGGCGTTGAGCCAGGCGGCGACGCGGATCGAGTCCGCGTGGCTGAAGCCGCCGCGCTGGAAATCGGCCGAGTTGAGCTTGACCGAGATCGGGAAGTTCGGCCCCACCGCCCGGCGGATCGCGCGGACGACCTCCAGCAGCAGACGCGCCCGGTTCTCCAGCGAGCCGCCCCAGGCGTCGGCGCGGGTGTTGACGTCCGGCGACAGGAATTCGCTGATCAGATAGCCGTGGGCGGCGTGGACCTGAACCCCGCCGAAGCCCGTGTCCCGCGCCACCTTGGCGACGTGGGCGAAGCGGACGATCACGTCGAGGATCTCCGGCTGGGTCATCGGCCGGGGCTTGCCGAACTGGGCGCCGGGCATGGCCAGGGCGACATCGGAGGGCGCCATAGGCTCGGGGTTGACCGCCGCCGGCGTCTGCCGTCCGGCGTGGGAGATCTGCATCCAGATCTGCGAGCCGTGTTCGGCCCCCGCCGCCGCCCAGGCGCGCAGGGCCGCCAGGGCCTCCGGCGACTGTTCGCCCTCGATGACGACATTGCCCGGCCGTTCCAGATGGCGCCGGTCGACCTGGACATTGCCGGTCAGCAGCACCGCCGCGCCGCCGGCGGCCCAGCGGCGGTAGAGGGTGACATGGCGCGGCGTGGCGCGGTTGTGGGCGTCGGCGACGCCCTCGGTCATGGCCGCCTTGATCAGGCGATTTCGCAAGGTCGCGCCGCACGGCAGGACCAGCGGATCGGACAGCGTGACCGCGGACGACATCATGGAACCCCCTAATTTACCGGGGCGAATGACGGTCGCGGGCGGCGACCTTGTCAAGGGCGCGGGACCGGGCGGAGCGTTTGCTCAAATCTTGAACAGGGCGCGCTCTGTCGTTAGGCACAAATCGGACCGGCGCGATTCGGCGGCCTGGGATCGGGAAATCAAGAATGGGGCTCACACCCATCAACAGCGGGGACACCGCCTGGGTCCTCGCCGCCACGGCCCTGGTGCTGTTCATGACCCTGCCGGGCCTGGCCCTGTTCTACGCCGGCCTGGTGCGGATGAAGAACGTGCTGTCGGTGATGGCCCACTGCGTGGCCATCGCCTGCCTGGGGTCGGTGCTGTGGCTGGTGGTCGGCTACAGCCTGGCCTTCGACGGACATGGCGCCTGGATCGGCGGCCTGTCCAAGGCG
>CAIQDO010000495.1 GCA_903870555.1 uncultured Caulobacteraceae bacterium | reverse complement strand
TGGTCATCCCGGTGAAATTCTCGGTGGGGGACGACGGCCGGGTGGTGGGCCGGATCGTCGAAGGCGGCCGCGACACCGCAGCCGATGCGGTGGTCGCCACCGCCGCGCGCCGGGCCATAGACGCCGTGCATCAGGCGGAGCCCTATGGGGCCGTCTATCGCGGCAAGTCGTTCACGGTAAACTTCGACGCCAAGACGGCGTGCGCGAATCGTTGAGGAAATGCTGATGCGAGCCTGGTTTGGCATCCTTGCGACGGCAGCTTGCCTGTCGATCGCCCCCCTGTTTGGCGCTCCCCTGATCGGCGCCGGCACGGCCCGCGCCGACATCGTCGTCAACGTCGACCAGGGCGCGACCCAGCCCCTGCCGATCGCCGTGCCGGTGTTCGTCGGGCCGGCGGTGGCGGCGCAGCTCCAGCAGGTGATCGCCGCCGACCTCGCCCGCTCGGGCCTGTTCCGCCCCCTGGACCCGGCCACCTTCCCCGCCTCCGGCCAGGACGTTAACACCCAGCCGACCTTCGACGCCTGGAAGGCGATCAGCGCCCAGGGCCTGCTGACCGGCCAGGTGACCACTGACGCGGACGGCCACCTGAAGGTCAATTTCCGCCTTTGGGACGTCTATGCCGGCGACCAGCTGCTCGGTCTGCAGTTCACCTCGACCCCCGCCAATTGGCGCCGGGTCGCCCACAAGGTGGCCGACGCGGTCTATGAAAAGCTGACCGGGCAAGCCGGCTATTTCGACACCCGGGTGGTGTTCGCCGCCGAGAGCGGCCCGCGCGGCAAACGCGTCCGGCGGCTGGAGATCATGGACCAGGACGGGGCCAATCCCAGCTACCTGACCGACGGCTCCTATCAGGTGTTCTTCCCGCACTTCTCGGCCAACAGCCAGGAAGTCACCTATATGGCCCTGCGCCCCACCGGCTCGACGGTCTATCTGCTCAACGTCGAGACCGGCCGCCAGGAGGCGCTTGGCCACTTCAACGGCATGATGTTCGCCCCGCGCTTCTCCCCCGACGGCGGCCGCGTCGTGTTCTCGGCGGAGAGGGAGGGCAACACCGACATCTATGTGATGACCCTGGCCAGCCGCGCCATCACCCGGCTGACCACCGAGCCGTCGATCGACACCTCGCCATCCTTTTCGCCCGACGGAACTCAGATCGCCTTCAACTCCGACCGGGGCGGATCGCCGCAGATCTATGTGATGGGCGCCGACGGGATCAACGTGAGGCGGATTTCCTTCGGTTCCGGTCGCTACACCACGCCCGTGTGGAGTCCCGACGGCAAGCTGATCGCCTTCACCAAGCAGGAAGGCGCGGTATTCCACATCGGGGTGATGAAGCCGGATGGATCGGCTGAGCGCATCCTGACCGACAGCTATCTGGATGAGGGGCCGACCTGGGCGCCCAACAGCCGTCTGTTGATGTTCGCCCGCGACTCCGGTTTCGGCTCGCACCTGTGGACCGTGGACATTTCCGGCAAGCTGTCCGCCCCAGCGCCCTACAACCTCGGCGCGTCGGATCCATCCTGGTCGGCGCTTCTGCCCTGATCGCCGAGCGGGCTGGCGGGGAACACGCCTTCAAAACACCATCCTCCAGGGGCAGTCTGGTCGTTCGGGGCGTCCTTGGGGGGAAGTCGTTGAGCGAGATGAAGGGATTGCCTTGCCCGGTCTGACGGACCTCGCCGGAGATCTGGCGGCGACGCTCACTGTCGCCGGCATGACCTATGGCCTGACCGCCACCACCCTGACGGCCCGGATGCTGTCGCGCCGGTCGCCATCCGCGACGGACTTTCCGCCCGTGACCCTGCTCAAGCCGCTCCACGGCGCCTATCCCGGCATGGGCGAGGTGCTGGAGGCGTTCTGCGACCAGGACTACCCGGCGCCGGTGCAGCTGCTGTTCGGCGTCCAGGACGCCGCCGACCCCGCCATCGCCGTCGTCGAGGCGCTGATCGCCCGCCGGCCGGACGCCGACATCGCCCTGATCTGCGACGCCACGCCGCACGGAACGAACCGCAAGATCTCCAACGTCATCAACATCGCCGCCAGCGCCCGCCACGACGTGCTGGTGCTCAGCGACGCCGACATCCTCGTCCCACCCTCATGGCTGCGACAGGTCGCCACGGCCCTCGGCGGCGAAGGGGTCGGCGCGGTCACCTGCTTCTATGTCGGTCAGGACGACGGCTCGTGGTGGTCTCGCCTGGGCGCCATGGCGGTGTCCTACGGCTTCCTGCCCAACGCCGTGCTCGGCAAGACCTTCGGCCTGGCGGAACCCTGCTTCGGGTCGACGATCGCCCTCCGGGCCGAGACCCTGGCGGCCATGGGCGGCTTTCAGGCCTTCAACGACCATCTGGCCGACGATTTCGAGATCGGCCGCGCCGTCCGGGCGCTCGGCCTGACGATCGCCGCCCCGGCGATGGTGGTTCGCCACCTCGGCCAGGAAGGCGATCTGGGCGCCCTTTTTGACCACGAACTGCGCTGGGGGCGCACTGTCCGCCAGATCGATCCGGGCGGCTACGCGGGCAGCGTGATCACCAATCCCCTGCCCCTCGCGCTGATCGCCGCGGCCCTGCTGGGGTTCTCACCCTGGGGCCTTGGCCTGATTTTCACCACCCTTGGGGTGCGTATCGCCTGTAAATTCGCTATGGACAGGGTGACAGGGACATCCGCCGGTCGCTGGTGGATGATTCCGGCGAGGGACGTCCTATCTTTCTGTGTCTTCGTCGCCAGCTTCGCGGTCAACACCGTCGGCTGGCAGGGACGGCGGTTTCGCGTGGGGCGAAACGGCGTCCTATCCCATCCTTGAGGTAAACTGCTCCATGCTTCGCACCCTTTTTCTCCAGGCTCCCAGCTTCGACGGCTTCGATGGCGGCGCCGGTTCGCGCTACCAGGCCAAGCGCGAGATCAAGTCGTTCTGGTATCCGACCTGGCTGGCCCAGCCGGCGGCCCTGGTCGAAGGCAGCCGCCTGATCGACGCCCCGCCGCACAAGCAGTCCCTGGCCGACATCCTGCCCCTGGCCAAGGACTACGACTTGATCGTCATGCACACCTCGGTGCCGTCCTTCGCCTCCGACGTGAAGTGCGCCGAGGCCTTCAAGGCCGAGAACCCCAATCTGAAGATCGGCCTGATCGGCGCCAAGGTGGCGGTCGACGCCGACGGCAGCCTCAAGGCGGCGCCCTGCATCGACTTCGTCGCCCGCAACGAATTCGACTTCACCATCAAGGACGTGGCCGACGAGAAGCCCTGGTCCGAGATCCTGGGCCTGTCGTATCGCGACGCCGCGGGCGAGATCGTCCATAACAAGGATCGGCCGATCCTGGAGGAGATGGACAGCCTGCCCTTCGTCTCGCCGGTCTATCAGCGCGACCTGAAGATCGAGAACTACTTCATCGGCTACCTGAAGCACCCCTACATTTCGATCTACACCGGCCGCGGCTGCAAGAGCCGCTGCACCTTCTGCCTGTGGCCCCAGACCGTCGGCGGCCACCGCTACCGCACCCGCAGCGTCGAGCATGTGATCGAGGAGATCGCCTGGGCCAAGAAGGCCTTCCCGCAGGTGAAGGAATTCTTCTTCGACGACGACACCTTCACCGACGACCTGCCCCGCGCCGAGGCCATCGCCGCGGAACTGGGCAAGCTGGGCATCACCTGGTCCTGCAACGCCAAGGCCAATGTGCCATACGACAGCCTCAAGAAGCTGAAGGCCGGCGGCCTGCGCCTGCTGCTGGTCGGCTACGAGAGCGGCAACCAGCAGATCCTGCACAACATCAAGAAGGGCATGCGCGTCGAGGTCGCCGAACAGTTCACCAAGGACTGCCACGAGCTGGGCATCATGATCCACGGCACCTTCATCGCCGGCCTGCCGGGCGAGACCCGCGAGACCCTGAAGGAAACCGCCGCCTGGGCCGCGAAGATCAACCCGCACACCATCCAGGTGTCGCTGGCCGCGCCCTACCCCGGCACCTTCCTGTACAAGCAGGCGGTTGAGAACGGCTGGCTCGACGCCGACCACGCTGAACTGGTGGACGACAGCGGCATCCAGATCGCGCCGCTGCACTACCCCCACCTCAGCCACGAGGAGATCTTCGCAAGCGTCGAGACCTTCTACAAGAGCTTCTATTTCCGCCCGCGGAAGATCGGCGCCATCGTCAATGAGATGGTCCGCAGCCCGGACATGATGAAGCGCCGCCTGCGCGAAGGCGTGGAGTTCTTTGAATTCCTCAAGGAGCGGCGCAGCATCGCGGCGTAGTTTCCCCGCTTCCCGATGAACGCCGTCACCTACGCGCTCGACGGCCCGGTCGCGATCATCACCCTGTCGCGGCCGGAGCGGCGCAACGCCGTCGACCGGGCCACGGCGAAGCTGTTGTATGACGCCTTCAAGCGCTTCGACGCCGACGAGGCCGCCAGCGTGGCGGTATTCAGCGGGACGGACGATGTGTTCTGCGCCGGCGCCGACCTCAAGGCCCTGGCCGAGGGTCAGGCCGGCAACCGGGTCGTCGAGGGCGGCGATTTCGGGCCGATGGGGCCGACACGTCTCGAGCTCTCAAAGCCGGTGATCGCCGCCATCGAGGGCTTCGCCGTGGCCGGCGGGCTGGAGATGGCGCTGTGGGCCGATCTGCGCGTGGTTGGCGAAGGGGCGGTGTTCGGGGTGTTCTGCCGCCGGTTCGGCGTGCCGCTGGTGGACTTGGGCACCGTGCGCCTGCCCCGGCTGATCGGCGCCTCGCGGGCGATGGACCTGATCCTCACTGGCCGGCCGGTCGAGGCCGCAGAGGCCCTGGCCATGGGTCTCGCCAACCGCGTCGTTCCCCAGGGTGAGGCCCGCGCGGCCGCCATCGCTCTGGCCCGCGACATCGCCGCCTTCCCTCAAGCCTGCATGCGCAACGACCGCCGCTCGGCGCTCGATCAGTGGAGCCTGACCTGGGCGCAGGCCGAGGCCAATGAGACCCGGCTGGGCCTGGCCACCCTGGCGAGCGGCGAGACCGCCGGCGGGGCGGCCCGCTTCGCGGCGGGCGAGGGACGCGGCGGCCGCTTCGGCGGCTGACCGCGAGAGTCAGTCCCGCCGCGTCTCAGCCTCCAGCAACGCGCCTGGCCGTCCGCCGCGCCACTTCAGCCAGGCCAGGGCCAGCAGGCCGACGCCCATCCACACCGCCCCGGCGATCTTGGCGTTGGCCTCCGCGTTGAACAGCACATAGGCGACGATGGCGAAGCCCAGCACCGGGCTGACGAAGTGGCGGAACCAGCGGCGGTCGCCGCCGCCCCGGCGCAGAAAGAAATGCACCACGACAGAGGCGTGCAGCGCCAGGAAGCCGGTCAGGGCGCCGAAATTGACCATCGAGGTCAGCAGTTCGAGTTGATCGACCATCAGCAGGCCCAGCACCAGACTGACGGCGGCGACGAACAGGATCGCCCGGTCCGGCGTCTGCCGTTTCGGCTCGACGTGGGCCAGCAGGCGGGGCAGCCGTCCGTCGCGGGCCATGCTGTAGAGCAGCCGCGCCGTGGCCGCCTGGGCGGTCAGAGCCCCAGCCAGGCCCGACAGCACCACACCGACGATCGACACGATCCAGCGGAAGCCCTCGCCGCCGACCATGCGAGAGATGGTCAGGAATGCGGTGTTGGCCTCCTCGCCCTTGGCGAAGGCGCCCTGGTTCAGCACCATCAGTGAGGCCAGATAGGTCTGGACGATGAACAGCGCCGCCGCCACCAGCAGCGACAGCATGGTCGCCCAGCCGACCGCCCGGGCGCCGCCCTTGGCTTCCTCGGTCAGGGTGGAGATGGCGTCGAAGCCGAGAAAGCTGAGCACCGCCAGGGACAGGGCGCCGAAGATCAGCGGCGGCGTCACCTTGGCCGCATCGAACAGGGGCGCAGTGGTGAAATGGGCGCCGTTGACGCCGTGCGACACCGCGATCAAGGCCAGCACCACGAACACCGCCACCAGGATCAGCTGCAGCCCCAGCAGGGCGACGCTGATCCGGGCGGTGCTCTCGATCCCCAGCAGATTGATGGCGGTGTTGAAGACCAGGAAGCCCACCACCAGAGCCGGCTTGGGCAGGGCGGGAATGATGGCGTGGACCGACACCGCGCACAGCACATAGACCAGGGTCGGGATCAGCAGATAGTCGAGCAGAAGCGCCCAGCCGGCCAGGAACCCGGCGCTCTCACCGATGCCGCGGCCGGCGTAGGCGTAGACCGAGCCGGCGACCGGGAAGGCCTCGGACATCGACATGTAGCTGAAGGCGGTGAACACCATCGCCACGAGACCGACGACATAGACCAGCGGGGCCATGCCGTGGCTGGCGTTGTAGACGAAGCCGAAGGCGCTCCAGGGGGCGATCGGGGCGATGAACACCAGGCCATAGACCAGCAGGTCGAAGGCGCTCAGCGACCGCTTCAGCTCCTGCCGATAGCCGAGCGCGCCCTGCGCCTCGGCGTTTGCATCGCCCATGCCTGTCTCCGTCCGCCCCGAGTCACCAGACACTTAGCCCGCCGAACGGTTTGTCGTCACGGACGGTCCGTGCGCGGCCTGTGACTTTCACCGCGGCGCCGGCTATGTCGGCGCGGTAGCGCGCGGAGCGCCAACAGGGACCCATGATGAAGGCGATCCAGGCCGACCGCATCGACAGCCTTGCCGACTACGCCGAGGTCGACCTTCCGGCGCCGGAGCCCCGCGCCGGTCAGGTGCGGATTCGCGTCGAGGCCGTCGGCGTCGGCTATGTCGACGCCCTGGTCGCCCTCGGCCGCTATCAGGTCAAACCGCAGGTTCCCCATGTCCCGGGGTCGGAGATCGCCGGCGTCATCGACGCCCTGGGCGAAGGGGTGACCGTGCTCGGCGTCGGTGACCGGGTGATGGCCATGGGCGGCCGCGGCTTCGCCGGGCAGGCGCTGGCGCCGGCGGCGATGACGTTTGTCCTGCCGCAGGTTGTTTCGCTCGAGCAGGGCGCCGCCTTGCCGCTGAACCACCTCACCGCCCTGCATGGCCTGGCCGATCGCGGCGGCCTCAAGGCCGGAGAGACCCTGCTGGTGCTCGGCGCGGCCGGCGGCGTGGGGGCGGCGGCGATCCAGGTGGGCAAGCTCGTCGGCGCGCGGGTGATCGCCGCCGCCTCGACTCCCGAAAAGCGGGACTACGCCCTCTCGCTCGGCGCCGACTCCGTCATCGACACCGCGCCGGAAGGCTGGCGCGACCGGCTGAAGGCCGCGCTCGGCGGCGCGCCGCTGAATGTCGTGTTCGATCCGGTGTGCGGGCCGCTGTTCGAGCCGGCGTTCCGCTCGCTCGGCTGGGGCGGGCGACACCTCGTAGTCGGCTTTGTCGGCGGCCCGATCCCGGCGCTGGGCGCCAATCTGACCCTGATGAAGGGCGCCGCCCTGGTCGGGGTTGACGTACGTCAGTTCATGCTGTTCGAGGCCGCGGCGGCCCGCGCCCATCTGCGAACTCTGGTCGACTGGGTCGCCAGCCGTCGATTCACGCCGCCGGTCGGCCGAGTGTTCGCGTGGCCGGACTTCGGCGAGGCCCTGACCTTCGCCCTGAGCGGCCAGGGGTTGGGCAAGGCCGTGCTGAGGGTCGATGGCGCAGCCTGAAGGTCTCGCCGGGCGCCGCCGGCTGATCGTCACCGCCGACGATTTCGGCGCCGACGCCGCCGTCAACGACGCGGTGATCCGCGCCCATCGCCAGGGCGTGCTGACGGCCGCCAGCCTGATGGTCGCGGCCCCGGCGGCCGGCGAGGCGGTGGCCCTGGCCCGCGAGGCGCCGACCCTGGCGGTCGGGCTTCACCTTGTTCTGGTCGACGGAAGGCCCGCCCTGCCGCCCGAACGGGTGTCCCATCTGGTCGACGCCTCGGGCGCGTTCCGGAACGACATGGCGGCGGCGGGCGCGACGATGTTTTTCCATCCGGTCGCGCGGCATCAACTGGCGGCGGAGATCGCGGCGCAGTTCGCCGCCTTCGCCGCCACAGGCCTAGCCCTGGATCACGTCAACGCCCACAAGCACTTCCACCTGCACCCGACCATCGCCGGCCTGATCCTGCGCATCGGCGCCCGTCACGGCCTGAAATCAATTCGCGCGCCGTACGAGCCGGCGGCCATTCTCGCGGCCGTCGAACCCAGGACGGCACGGCGCCTGGCGGATCCGATGGCGCTGATGGCCAGGGTCCTGCGCGGCAGGCTCCGACACGCCGGGCTGAGGGTCCCGGACCAGACCTTCGGCCTGCGCTGGAGCGGGGCCATGACCGCGCCACGTTTGGCCGGGCTGATCACCCATCTGCCTCCCGGTCTCAGCGAGATCTACCTCCATCCCGCCACGGTCGACGCCTATCCGGGCTCGGCGCCGGGCTACCGCTACGCCGAGGAGCTCTCGGCCCTGGTGTCGCCCCAAGCGCGGGCGGCGATCGACTCCGGGCAGGTTCACACGGGCGGATTCCAGACCTTCGTCGGGGCCATTGCATGAAACTCGGCGTCATCGTCGCCATCGTCCTGGGGCTGGCGCTCGCCACCGCCATCGCCGCCTATGTCGGCTTCGGTGCCCTCTACGCCGCCCTGACCCACGTCGGCTGGCGCGGCCTGGCGGCCCTGTGCGGCTTTTCGATCCTGCCGTTCACGCTACTGGGGACGGCTTGGTTCCTTCTGGCCAAGAACGAGGCGCTGAGTCGCTGGCCGGTGTTCGTCTGGTCGCGGATCGTCCGGGATTCGGCCGGGGAGTTGCTGCCGTTCTCGCACCTGGGCGGCTTTGTCGTCGGCGCGCGAGCGGCCATCGAACGCGGTCTTTCGCCGACAACCGCCTTCTCCACCACCGTCGTCGACGTCACCACCGAACTGATCGCGCAGCTGGGTTTCACGGCCGTCGGGATCGGCGTCCTGGCCGTCCGGCTCGGCGCGCACTCGACACACAACGCCCTGGTGGGATCGGCCGTGGTCGGCCTGGTCCTGACGGGCGTCGGCGCCGTGGCCTTCATCGCCCTGCAACGCCGCGGGGGCGACTTCATCGAGCGACTGATCGGTCGGTTCATTCCTGGCGCGGCAACCGAGACGGCGGCGGTCGTCGACGCCATCGACGCCATCTACCACAGCCCCGCCCGCATCGCCGGGGCCATCGTGGTCCACCTGTTCGCATGGGTCGCCAGCGCGGTGGGCGTCTGGGTGGCCCTGCGAGCGGCGGGGATCGATGTCGACCTCACCGGCCTGCTGGCCATCGAGAGCCTGGTCGGCGCCGTGCGCAGCGCCGCCTTCTTCGTGCCGGGCGGCATCGGCGTGCAGGAGGCGACCTATGTGGTGCTCGGCCGGCTGTTCGGTCTGGGTCCGGAGCTGTTCCTGGCCGTTTCCCTGCTCAAGCGGGCCCGCGATCTGACGATCGGGATTCCAGCCCTGCTAGCCTGGCAGGGCCTTGAAGGGCTTCGACTGGTCGAGCGCGAAAAGCCCTAGATCTCGGCCTTCGGCGCGGCCGGTTCCTCGGGCGTCGGCGGAACGACAGGCGGAGCGGGTGCCGACGGGTCGGTCGGCGGAGCGGCGGCGGGCGCCGGCTCGTCCTCGATGTCCGGCAGAACCGGCAGGGTCTTGTCGCCATGCACCTGAGCCTCGCGCGCCTGCAGGTAGCTGGACCTTAACGAGGCGTAAGGGTCGGCGGCGCCCTCGAGCAGGGTGTCGAGGTCGCTGGCGACCTCGTCGCGCTGGTTCAGGCCCCCGATGATGTTGACGGTGACGTCGACCTCGGTGCGGTAGGGATAGTTGACCGACTGGAACGGCAGGGTGGCGTCGTCCACCAGGGTGCCGAACAGGTCGCGCACCGTGAACGGCCCCATCACCGGCACGATCAGATAGGGACCGGGATGAACGCCCCATCGGCCGAGTGTGTCGCCGAAACCGTTGACGTGCATCGGATCGCCCAGCGCCTTGGCCACGTCCACGGCGCCCAGCCCGCCGACGGTGGTATTGATCACCAGGCGAAAGGCCGACCGCACGGCCGGACCGGGCCGGACCTGCAACAGGTCATTGGCGATCACCACCGGCTCGTTGAGGTTGACCAGGAAGTTTCGGATCATCTTGCCGATCGGGCCAGGCGTCAGGCCGCTGGTCAGTTTCGACAGCGGCCGAATCAGGATCCTGTCGAGGGCTTCGTTGAACTTGTAGATCTTGCGGTTGACGCGCTCCCAGGGATCGCCGGGCGTGTGGCCGAATTCGGTCCCATGGGACCAGCCGGCCGCGGGCACAGACAGGCTCATCAACAGAACGACACAGGCAATGGGATGGCGCACCGCGATCTCCGGGTTGAAGGTCCATAGTCCGCCACGGTGGCGCTGTTCAATGCAAAGGTGGCGCGGACGCCGCCGATTGCCTAAATGGCCCTTCCCCGAAACACGGACGGCCTGGAGAGCCCTTGCCCAAACCGGCCGCCCCCACCGCCCCTGACATCACTAGGCCGCCGCTCGTGGCCCGCCTCGTCGCCGTCGCGGCCGACCATGCCTGGCTGACCGCCGGCCTAGGATTGCTTCTGGCCGTGCTGGCCGCCGCCTTCGCCATCACCCACTTCTCCATGACCAGCGACACCGACTCGCTGATCAGCCACCGGCTGGCGTGGCGGCAAAGGGAGGCCGAGTTCAACCGCCTGTTCCAGCCGGAAGGCGACCAGATCGTCACGGTCATCGACGGCGCCACGCCCGAACTGGCGGAACAGGCCGCCGCGGCCCTGACCGCCAAGTTGCAGAGCCGGCCGGACCTGTTCCATTTCGTCACCCGACCGGACGCCGGCCCGTACTTCGCCAAGGAAGGGGTGCTGTTCCAGGACGAGGCCGACGTCCGGTCCCAGATGGAGGCCCTGGTCAAGGCGCAGCCGTTCCTTGGCCCCTTGGCGGCGGACCCAAGCCTGCGCGGCTTGGCCGGGACCCTGTCGACGGCGGTCCAGGGCGTCGGCGCGGGACAGGCGACGCTCGGAGACCTCGACCGGCCGGTGGCGGCGCTCGGCCACACTCTCGACGCCCTGCGCGCCGGCAAGCCGGCGGTGTTCTCGTGGCGCGCCCTGATCTCCGGCAAGCCCGCGGGAATGCGGGAGTTGCGGCGGGTCGTCCTGGCCAGTCCCGTGCTCGATTTCGCCAAACTTCAGTCCGGCGCGGATCCCAGCGCCTTCATCCGCCGCGCGGCGGCCGAAGACCATTTGGATCCCGCCCACGGCGTCCGGGTGCGCCTGACCGGCCCGGTTCCGCTGCAGGACGAGGAGTTCGCCACCCTCGCCGATCGCATCGCCCTGATCGGGGGACTGGCCGGAGCGGCGATCCTGATCATGCTGTGGATGGCGGTGCGTTCGCCTCGGCTGATCCTGGCCATCGTCGTCACCACCATGATCGGCCTGGTCTGCGCCGGGGCCAGCGGCCTGGCGATCTTCCATCGCTTCAACGTCATTTCGGTGGCGTTCATTCCCCTGTTCGTCGGCCTGGGCATCGATTTCGGCATCCAGTTCAGCGTCCGCTTCCGCACCGAATTCGCCGCCGGCCTGCCCCTGCGCGACGCCCTGGTCGCTTCCGGCGCCGGCATGGGTCGGTCTCTGACCCTGGCCGCCACGGCTATCGCCGTCGGCTTCCTGGCCTTCGCCCCCACCGCCTATGTCGGCGTCTCCCAGCTCGGCGTGATCGCCGGCCTTGGCATGTTCATCGCCCTGGCCCTGAACCTGACGGTGCTGCCCGCCCTGATCCGGCTGTTGGGCGCGCCGCACGGGGCCGACCCCGACGAGGGCGCCTTCCTCGAACGCCTGGACGCGGTGATCCTCGGCCGGCGGCGGCTGGTGATCGGGATCGCCGTCGTGTCCGCCCTGACCTGCGCCGCTTCCCTTCCCTGGCTGCGGTTCGACTTCAACACCCTCCATCTGAAGAGCGCCAAGGTCGAGTCGGTCGCCACCCTGCTCGACCTGATGGCCGATCCGGACCAGTCGCCCAACACCGTCGAGATCGTCGCCCCGTCGCTGCCGGCGGCCAACGCCCTGGCCCGGAGGCTCGAGAGCCTGCCGCAGGTGTCAGAGGCCCGCACCCTGTCCAGCTTCATTCCCGAAAACCAGGGGCCCAAGCTGGCGATCACGACCGACGCCGCGACCCTGCTCGACCTGACCCTCGATCCCCTGGTTGTGGCCCCGCAGCCCAAAGACGCCGAGACCGTCGCCGCCCTTCGCCAGACCGCCACGGACCTGCGGGGCGCCGCCCACATTTCCAACCCCGCCGCCACCCGTTCGGCCCTGACCCTGGCCGGCGATCTCGACTGGCTGGCCTCGGCGCCGCCGGCCGACCGCGCCCGGGCCGAACAGATCCTGATACCGGGTCTCTCGACGGTCCTTGGCCAGACCCGCGACGCCCTGGCGGCGGCGGCGGCGACGCAGGCCGATATCCCGCCGGAGATCAGCCGCGACTGGGTCGCGCCCGACGGCCGCGCGCGGATCTCGGTCACGCCCAAGGGCGACGCCAACAAGACGGCCGTGCTCGACCGGTTCATCGACGCCGTACAGAAGGTCGAACCTCGGGCCACCGGCCCGGCGGTCGAGGTCCGCGAGGGCGGACGCGCCGTGGCCGGGGCCTTCGCGGAGGCCGGCGTCCTGTCGTTCCTGGCCATCACCGCCCTGCTCTACGCCGTCCTGCGCCGGACCCGCCACGTAGCCATCACCATGGCGCCGATCGTCCTGACCGGCCTGCTGACCCTGGGAAGCTGCGTCGCCATTGGCCAGCCGCTGAATTTCGCCAACATCATCGCCTTGCCGCTGCTGTTCGGCATCGGCGTGGCGTTCCACATCTACTTCGTCCTGGCCTGGCGGAACGGCGGGACGCACCTGCTGCAGTCGAGCCTGACACGGGCGGTGTTCTTCAGCGCCCTGGCCACCGCCACCGGTTTCGGCAGTCTGTGGGCGTCGAGCCACCCGGGCACCGCCAGCATGGGCAAGCTGCTGATGATCTCCCTGGTGTGGACCCTGGTCTCGGCCCTGCTGTTCCAGCCGGCCCTGATGGGCCCGCCGCCACAGGACAAGGCCTAGCCGGCGTCAGTCCCGGATCGACAGCGCCGCCTCGACGCGCGTCACCCACGCGCGCACCGCCGGATATGGCCCAAGGCTCAGGCCCCCCTCCGGCGCCATGCGGGTGTAGGCGACCAGGGCGATGTCGGCGAGCGTGCAGGCGCCCCCCACCAGGAAATCCCGGTCCGCCAGCGCCAGCTCCAGGCGGGCCAGGGCGGCGTAGGCCCGCTCGACGAGCCTTGGCTCCAGATCCGAGGGCGACTTCGCCAGATAGCGCACCTGGAAGCGCGCCACAGCCACATAGGGCTCGTGGCTGTATTGCTCCCAGAACATCCACTCCAGCATCTTCGCCCGGTCGTAGGCGTCGGCGGGGATCAGGTCGGATCCCTCGGCGACATGGAGGAGGATGGCGTTCGACTGCGCCAGCGGACGACCGTCTGCAAGCACGACCAAGGGAACCTGACCGGCCGGGTTCAGCGCCAGAAACGCGGCCGTTCGCGTCTCACCATTGAGCACGCCGGTCTCGATCCATTGGTAGGCGACGGCAAGCCGGTCTAGGGTCCATTTGACCTTGAGGCAGTTGCCCGAGATCGAGTCGCCATAGACCTTCAGCGCGCTCATCGGTCCGCTCCGGCCGCGGCCCGGCGCAGGGCCAGGCAGGTGATGTCGTCGAAGGGGTCGATGCCCCGGGTGAACGCGCCGACGGCCGCCATCACCGACCGGCAAACCGCTTCCGACCGCGCGCCGCCCAATCCGCCGAGGACGGCCGACAGACGGTCCTCGCCAAACTCGTCGCCGGCCGCGTCGACGCTCTCGGTCACGCCGTCGGTGTAGAGGAACAGCGTGTCGCCGACCGCGAGATCAATTTGTTGCGACCGCACCGTTTTGTCGGGGAACAGCCCCAGCGGCATGCCGCCGCCGGGCAGGGTCCGGCAGGCCCCGTCGCTCCGCACGACAAAGGCCGGGTTGTGGCCGCAGGAGGCGAAGTCGAGCCGGCCGGTTCGCAGGTCCAACACCGCATAGAACAGGGTGACGAACAGGGCCGAGGGGTTCTGGGCGTAGAGCATGGCGTTGACCCGCCGCAGGGTGGTGGCGACATCGCCGTCCTGCTGGGCCGCCAGGCGAAGCACCGTCATGGTCACCGACATGAACAAACTGGCCGGCACGCCCTTGCCGCAGACATCCCCGACCGCCAGCGCCAAACGGTCGTCGTCGAGCCGGAACACATCGTAGAGATCGCCGCCAACGTCGCGCGCCGAGGTCATGTCGCCAAACACGTCGCAGCGGCCGAGCGGGTCGAGGCCGGCCAGTCCCTGAGGCAACATCGCCCGCTGGATCAGGGCGGCGCTGGCCATTTCACTACGGTTTCGACGCTCCTGGGCGATGCGGCGCGCCAGGCGCTGAAAGGCCTCGCTGAAGCCGCGCATCTCCGGCGACGGATCATTCAACCGGCCCAGCACGGCTGGGTCGAAGTCGTCGCGCTCGAGCGCTTCGAACCCTCCGGCATAGACCGCCAGCGCCTCGTTGACCCCCTGGATCTGCCGCGCGAGTTGGCCGACCACCGACACCAGCATGTCGGGGTTGTCCCGGGCGATCTTGACCAGAGCCTCGCGCGGCAGGCGCAGCGCCGTCAGGTCGGAAACGGCGCGGACCGTAGCGGTTCGCGGCGCCCGGGCGAGGGCGGCAATTTCCCCGACCAGGGCCGGCGCGGCGATCAGGGCGAGCTGGGCCTCGCCAAGGGCGGTCTCGTTGACCACGGCCACTTCGCCCGACAGCAGCGCGAAGGCGACGTCGATCGTCTCCGCCTGGCGGATCATCACCGCGCCCGCGGCGAAGGCGACCGGCGTGGCCAGGCCCATAAGCTCCGCCAGGGCGGCGTCGGACAGCGGCGCGAAAGCGGCGATCCCGCGCATCCGGGCGATATCCGTGTCGGCCGGCGGGCCAGCGGCGCGCGACATCGTCGGGCGACGCTCAGTCGGCCGAGGCAAAGGTGAGGGTCAGCACATTCCGGACGCCGTCCTGATCATAGGCCATGCCTCCGGCGAAGGAGCGCAGCAGGCGCAGGCCCAGGCCTCCGAGCGGCATGTCCGCCATGTCGGTATCGGGCTCGCTTTGCCTTGTGACATCAAACGGTGCGCAGGCGTCCGAAATTGTCAGGGTGGCGCCCAGCGGGGTGGCCTCGAATGTCACGGCTATGGCCTTGTCGGCTCCGTTGATCGCCTGCCCATGGACGATGAGGTTGGCCAGGCCCTCTTCCAAACAGACCTGGATGGCGTAACGGACCTGGTCGTCGAGCCC
>CAIQDO010000494.1 GCA_903870555.1 uncultured Caulobacteraceae bacterium | reverse complement strand
GCATCCGCCGCCGTCGGCGGGACTTCTGTCGGTTCAGTGAGACCCAGAGTCATCACCAGGGTGAATCACGATGGCGCCCCCGTGAAAAGCCCCCTCGCACGGAAATTTGCCCCGCTTACATCGTGCGTGATTCTTGAATCACGCACGATGCTCTAGGCTGTCCGATTTTTTGCACGCGAAGCGCGCGCACCGATCCTTGCAGAATCCTTGGCGCCGCCGATGGGCCAATTCCGTCTTGGCGTTTCAAGGCCTCATCGATCCATCTTGACTTCTATTTCGGTGTTTGCCTAAATACCGAATATGAACCGTGTGTTCAAAGCCCTGGGCGATCCGACGCGCCGGCGGATTTTGCAGATGCTGCGGCTACGGCCGATGACTGCAGGCGAGCTGGCCGCCGCCTTCGACCTGGCCAAGCCGACTCTGTCGGGCCATTTCGCCGTGCTGCGCGAGGCCGATCTGATCAGCGCCGACAAGGCCGGCGCCACCATCACCTATCGCCTGAACCTGTCGGTGCTGCAGGACGCCCTGCTCGGCTTCGCCGACAGCTTCGGCATCGGCGCGACCGACACCTCACCGGTCTCCATCGAGGACACCCCATGAGCCAGCGCGTCACCGGCGCCCTCCTCGCCCTGATTGTTGTCGCCAGCGCCCTCGCCGGCGCCTGGACCCTGACCCAGGTGGCGCCCGGTCAGGCGATCGCCACCCATTTCGACGGCCAGGGTCACGCCAACGGCTGGGCCCCGGCGCGGATCGCGCTGTTCATCATGCCGGCGGTCGCCGCCCTGATGGGGGGCCTGTGGTTTCTCCTGCCCCGGGTGACCCCGCGCGGCGACAATCTGGAGCGCTCGGGCGGCGCCTATGGGGTGATCTTCATCGCCGCCACCCTGATGCTGGCCGTCGGCCAGGGACTGATCATCGCCGCTGCGCTCGGCCGGCCGGTCGCCGCGGTCGGGGCGATGCCGGCGGCGGTCGGCCTGCTGTTCATCGCCATCGGCAATGTCCTGCCCAAGCTGCGCTGGAACTATGTGGTTGGCGTCCGCACGCCCTGGACCCTGGCCGACGAGCGGGTGTGGGACCGCACCCACCGGTTCGGCGGCTGGGCGATGGTTCTCGGCGGTCTGGCGATCCTGATCGGCGGGCTGATCCCGCCCTACGGCGGCAAGCCGGGACTGGTGGCGGGCATCGGCGGGGCGGTGGCCCTGCTGACCGTGGTCCACTCCTACCTTGTGTGGCGCGATCTGCGAAAGCTCGACGCCCGCTAGGCGCCATTGCCCATCCAACGCGGATAGGGAATCCTGCCGCCCTGAATCTCAGGGGGGCGGAGAGATGCTGGCGATCCCGATTGTGCTTCTGGTCAGCGCCACGGTGGCGATCGGCCTCTATATGGGCCTGCGGTACCTGCGCCGCGCGCGCAATCCGCCGACCCTGATCGGCGTGCATTTCCTGCTGGGCGCGGCCAGCCTGGAGCCGATGCTGATCGTGTTGCGCGGCGGACTGGGGCATCCCGCCACAAAGCTCAGCCCGATCGGACTCGTCGCCGCTGGCCTGATCGCCCTGGCCTTGATGACGGGCGTCACGGCGGTGATGGTCGGCCGCAAGTCCCGCCAAACCGCCAACCTCACCTTGGCCACCCACGCGGGCGTCGCGGCGACGGCCTTCGTGATTCTGCTCGCCTGGGCCTTCAAGCTGTTCGGCTGAGGCGCATCCACCCGCACGGCGAAGCGCCGCCGGACATGGGGTCCGTCGGTCGAAGGGTGTGTGCGGGACCCGAGGCGCGGGCGCTCACTCCAGCCTGGGGCGCCATCGCTCGGCGTCGAGCTCGGCCAGAAACCGGCCGACCGGCGTCGTGTCGGCAGGTGGAGGGATGGATCCCGGCAGGCCTGGAAGGACCGGCGGCTTGGGACTCTCTCGTACCG
>CAIQDO010000493.1 GCA_903870555.1 uncultured Caulobacteraceae bacterium | reverse complement strand
GGCGACGGCGAGCAGGGCCGAGGCGGCGAGGAGGATGCGCTTCATGTGATAATCTCCAGGGTGTGGGTTCGGGTTGCGTTTCACCCCCGTCCGGGGTGTTGACGACCTTCTAGGGGCGCGGCCTGGAGGGCGAAATTTGGCAAAACTACGATCGTAGTTTCACGATGTCGCCCTGACCCCGGGATGGTTGGACCGCCTTGACTGTCGCGAGACTGTAATTTATAAGTTACGAATGATTGAGGTTCGCCGGACCGCCCTCTTTCGCGTCTGGCTGACCGGCCTCACGGACAGGCGCGCCGTTGAGCGGATCGCTCAACGCATTGTGCGTCTTTAGTCGGGCCTGATGGGCGATGTGAAACCGGTAGGCGCCGGGGTTTCAGAGCTGCGGATCGATCATGGGCCGGGATACCGGGTCTATTTCGTGCGACGGGGCGGGGTCGTCGTCGTCTTGCTGTGCGGCGGCGACAAGGGATCGCAATCGCGGGATATCGCACGCGCCAAGGCGCTGGCCCTGGAATTGGAGGATTGAGATGACCAAGACCGAACCGTTCGACGCGGCCCCGTTCCTGACCTCTCCCGAAGCTCAGGCCGAACTGCTGAACGACGCCCTGGCCAGCGGCCACGCGGCCTACATCGCTCAGGCGCTCGGTGTCATCGCCCGGGCGCGCGGGATGTCGGATGTGGCGCGCGAAGCGGGGGTCACACGTGAAGCGCTCTACAGATCCCTCAGCGACGAGGGCGATCCGCGGCTGACCACGGTGATGGGCGTCGCGCGCGCGCTCGGCGTGACCTTTAAGGCAACGCTCGCGCCTTCACGAATCTGAAGCCCGAATGCATGATTGCATTGGCGTTTGTCGCGATGTTGGCACTCGCATCGTCGCCGCCAACCTCGCCCTTGGACGCGGCCGTGGACGGGGCCGCGGCCAAGGGATTTGCGGGCGAAGTGCTTGTGACGGATGTGACCAGCGTCACCTACGCGCGGGCTGTCTCAGCGCCAAAGCGCGTCCACCGGCGCGGAGAATTGTGGCGGTGGGCTTCAGTGACTAAACAGCTCACGGCGACATTGGTGATGCAGGGGGTCTCCGAGGGACGCCTTTCGCTGGATGACACGATAGCGGTTCGCCTGCCTGAGTTTCATGGTGGCTCGGCTCGCGATGTCACCATTCGGATACTGCTTCAGCACACGTCGGGACTACCGAACCCTGACGACACCCGCGCGGCGTCGGCGTCCGATTTGCCAGATTTCTATAGACGAGCGATCAGTGGGGCGGGCGGCGCTAAGGATGCTTTGGGCTATTGCGCTGGGCGGCCGAAGGTTGAGCCTGGCGCTGCCTTTGCCTACAACAATTGCGACTTCATCGTGCTTGGAGCGATCCTCGAACGCGTTTGGGGAAAGCCGTTCGCCGCATCCGTGCGAGAGCGGCTCGCGCTACCGGTTGGTTTGAAAACGCTTGAGATCGCCAACAATGATGATCGGTTGCCCAAACTTGTGCCTGGCTACACCGACGATGGCCATCCAGAACCACCCTTCGCGCTGGCGACCTTCGGCCCGGCGGGCGCGGCCTACGGCAGCTCGGACGACTTAGCGGCCTTCGACCGCGCGCTCATAGGACACCGCTATTTGAACGAGGCGGCGACGGCCACGGCTTGGCAAGGAAATCCGAAGCTCGGCTATGTGGCGTTGGGAGTCTGGAGTTTTTCAGCGCCGCTGAAGGGCTGCGCCGGCAGCGTCAATCTCGTCGAAAGGAGGGGCGAGATCGCGGGTGTCGAAGTCCGCAATCTGATCGCGCGCGACAAGAAGCTGGCCTTGATTGTTTTCGCGGATCGGGCGGGATTGGATTTTGGCGAAATCTGGCAGGGCAAGGGGTTGACCTACGACCTCGCCAGCGCCGCTTTCTGCCAGCGCCCGGACTGATTGAAGGGTCCGCCGACCACCCCTCTCAGGGGGCGGAACTTCCGCTGTGGGATGCCGCTCTGGGCGCCGGGCGCCTGTCAGCGAGAATAGGCCCCCGCCTGCATCATCGACCGCAATGTCGCACGGCCGTTCGGGTCGAGAACGCCGATATGGCGCCGGCATCCTCGCCGGCCGTTGCACCGCGCCCCGTCGCCCCCTGGTCCGCGGATGTTCTCTTCCGCAAAGTCGCGCGGTGACCTCCTTTTAAAGCGAGGCGCGCGAGGCCGAGATCCTCGAGACGGAGATCGACGGCGCTGAATGCGACAGGCCCGAAACAGAGACTGGACCCGAGACGGGTTGCGCGCCTCGCAACCGCGATCCCCTGGTCGAGGCGCTGGACAGGCGCCTCGCCGCCGTCGATCCCGCCATCGTCGACTTCGACGACCTGCAACTTCGCGAGGTCGTCGTGCGCATCTCCGCCGACCTCGGGATCACCCCGGACTGGGTCCGCTGGGAAGCGGGCGACTGGGCGGCGCCCGACGCGCCGACTCACCCCGTAGCGCCGGCGCTACGAGAGGGTCCGCGGCCGCCGGTCCTTCCAGGCCTGCCGGGATCGGCTCCGCGCCCGGCCGTCACGACTCCGGTCGGCCGGTTCCTGGCCGAACGCGATGCCGAAAGATGGCGCCCGAGACTGGAGTGAGCGCCCGGTCTTTCCGGTCCCACCCGACCCCTTCGACCGACGGACCCCGTGTCCGGTGGCGAATCCGCATTTGCGACCGCGTCGATGGGCCGATCTCGCATCGAAACGCCGCAGCGCTGTTCAGTCGTAACCCTTGGGCGCGACGAAGCCGAAGCCGAGCTGTTCGAGGCGCTGCGCCATCTGGATGGTGCGCAGATCG
>CAIQDO010000492.1 GCA_903870555.1 uncultured Caulobacteraceae bacterium | reverse complement strand
GGTGTTGCAGGTTCCGGCCCCCAGGGTGGTGGAGGGGAACCGAAGCTGGGAAAGCCTCAGGAACCCGTCAAAGACCGAGCAGGTGGTGTTGCCGTTGGCGTCGGTGACGCTGAGCTGTTCGCCGTCCTGGCCCCAGACATTTGTGGCGTAGGTGCGCTGCACCGAGGTTCCCAGGGCCTGGAGGGTCTGGAGGACCTGCCCTGCCGCGTCATAGATGCTCTTGGCGATCCGGTCGGGGCCGTTGGCGCCCTGGGTGGAGAGGGCGCAGGCGTCGGTCGGCAGCGAGCCATAGACCGCCGGGTTCATCCGCGTGGCCGAGCAGAGCTGGCGGTTGACCTGATCATCGGTGTGTTGGGTGACCATGCCGATCGGGCAGGTGAAGCGGGGCGGGTGTTTCAAGCGATCGTACGGAGCCGAGTTGCGCCTGCCCGGTGAAACGCGACGGCCGGCGGCCTGTTGGGCGACCGGCCTTCGCTCATTATGACGGCCACCCGCCCAGTCCGCATCGGCTCCGGCGTGCGCTGGGTGACGTTGGTTGTTAACTGTCGCGGGAGCCGCCATGAACGGACGTTAACGCGTCGCGGAACGGGCGCATAGCGGGGCCGGGCGGGCGTTCCAGGCGAGGTTGGCCGGGTGAGCGGGCGGCGATGGGCGCGGTCCAAGGTCCAAGACCGCGCGACGACATTTCAGCCGTGAGTTCAAGCTGAAGATCACCGTGTCAACGTTTCTCCCGAAGCCCCCCTGGACGCCTTGGCGTTGGAGGCGGTCGACGAAGACATCGGCGGCAGAAAGGGACGCCGCGTCAGGCGTCCATCCCGAGGAGCGGGACGCCTTCGGCAAGGGAGGCCGCGCGAAGCTCCTGGTCCAAGGTGGCGAGCGGGAGGCCTCCTCGGCGGGCGAGCTCCAGGTAGGCGGCGTCATAGAGTGTCAAGCGGTGACGGGCCGCCAGCCGCGTCGTCGCGCCCCACGCGTGTCGATCCGTCTCGGGATCGAGCCCTATCGGCAGGAGGGCCAGATCGGCCAGGGTGGCGTCCCGAAAGGCGGCGTCATGGCGGCCGCGCCGGACGCCCATCTCCAGCACATTGGCGACTTCCAGCCGCCACAGGGCCGGGACCCAGGCGCCGCCGCTCCCGACGGCCTCGAACACCGCGCGGATGGCGTCAGTTGTCTCATCGCCGTACACCCAGGCCAGGGTCGCCGAGCAATCGAGCACGAGACTCATGGACGTCCGCCGTCCCGCTCCGCCTTCAACGTTTCCCAGGGTACGGGGGCCGCGCCCAGAGCGCGCGCCCTGGCCCGGAGGCGGGTGAGCGCGGCCTCGGCGGCCTCCCGATCAATGGTGGTCGCGCAGGGTGCCAGCCGCGCCACGGGCTTGCCGTGGCGGGTGATGACGATCTCCTCGCCCCGTTCGACCCTGTCCAGCAGGGCGCCGAGCGTGTTCTTGGCCTCAAAGGCTCCAACTTGCATGGGTGATCCCAATCAAACCAGCTTGAGCTAGCTTAATATGGGCGCGCGAGGTTGTCACTCAAACGGGCTCCTCAAGATCCATTTGAACCGCCCCGGGTTTGCCGGACGATGAGTATCGTTTGACCGCCTCGAACAGTCCCTGTCGAACTTACGGCTCGAAGTCGCTCCAGACCGCGCCATGCGTCTCGATGGTCGGCGCCGCCCGCCACCTCGCCGTGGCCCTTTCCAGGGCGCGACGCCCGGCCGATAGTCTCCGCTCGAACAACTGGGGGAGATTGACATGCGGGTTTTCGTGACAGGGGCCACCGGGTTCATCGGCTCGGCGGTGATCCCCGAGCTTCTGGCGGCGGGGCACACGGTGCTGGGCCTGGCGCGAAGCGACGAGGGCGCTACGGCCCTTGAGCAGATGGGCGTCGAGAGCCATCGCGGCGAACTGACCGATCTCGACAGCCTCGCGGCCGGCGCCCGGGCCTGCGACGGCGTGATCCATCTCGCCTTCATCCACGATTTCAGCCAGTTCATGGCCAACATGGCCATCGACCGAAAGGCGGTGGAAACGCTCATCGGAGCGCTGGAGGGCACGGGAAAGCCACTGATCAGCACCTCGGGAACGGCGATGTTCACGCCCGGCCGAGCCGTCGTCGAGACGGACTGGGCGGAGGCCGTCGACGCCACACGCGCGGGAACCGAGCTGGTCGTCAAGGCGGCCGCCGACAGAGGCGTGCGCGCCGTCGTCCTGCGGCTGCCGCAGGTCCATGACACCACCAAGGCCGGCCTCATCAGCTATCTGATCGAGAACGCCCGGCAGAAGGGGATGGCGGCCTATATCGGCGACGGCGCCAACCGCTGGCCGGCGGCTCATGTCTCGGACGTCGGGCGACTCTACCGGTTGGCCCTGGAAAAGGCGACGCCCGGGGTCGCCCTGCATGCCGTGGGCGAGTCGGGTGTGTCGAACAAGGCGATCGCCGAGGTGATCGGGGCGGGGATGGGCGTACCGGTCCGAAGCTTGGCCATGGACGAGGCGGGCGACTACCTGGGCTGGATGGCGATGTTCGCCGGACTGGACAACCTGGTCTCCAGCGCCATCACCCGGGAGACAATGGGCTGGACGCCCACGGGGCCGGGCCTGCTGGCGGATCTGCGGGCCCATTTCGATGGCTGAAGCGCGCCGATGACGGGGGTGGCGGCGTCAAGCCTGTGGGGGCAGCCGGAGTGGTCGCTGCTGGCCGCCCTGGCGATCGGTCTGCTGATCGGCGCCGAGCGCGAGCGTCGCAAACGCGAGACCGACAGCCACAGACCCGCCGGGGTGCGGACATTCGCCCTTGTGGCCCTGCTGGGCGGGGCCTCGGCGATGATCGGCCCGGCGATGACCCTGCTGGCGGGGGCCTTCGTCGCCGCGGGCGCCCTGATCGGTTACGGCCTCGACGACCGGCGCGAGCGGGATATGACCGGCGAGGTGGCGCTGGTGACGACCTTCGTGCTCGGCGTGGTCAGCCGCGACCGGCCGGCGGCGGCGCTCGAAGTCGGCGTGGTCGTGGCCGCCTTGCTGGCCTATCGCGAGCCGATCCACCGGCTGGTGGGCGAGACCCTGAGCGAGCAGGAACTGCTGGACGGCATGGCCTTCGCCATCGCCGCCGCGGTCATCTTGCCTCTGGCGCCGAACCGGGCCCTCGACCCGTTCGGTCTGGTCAATCCCTTCACATTATGGCGGTTGGTGGTGGCGGTGATGGCCATGAGCGCCCTGGGCTATGTCGCCCAACGCGTTGTCGGCGCCCGGTTCGGCCTCGTCGCCGCCGGGCTCGCGGCGGGACTGGTCTCGGCGACGGCGGCGGTGGCCGCGATGGGGCAGCGCTCCCGCGCCGACCCGACCCTGGCCGGCCCCGGCGCCGCCGGGGCGATCGCCTCGCTATTCTCCAGCGTCGGCTACATGCTGGTGCTGATCACGGCGGTCAGTCCCGGCCTGCTGCGCAACCTCGTCGCGCCCCTGGCCCTCGCCGCCATCGCCACCCTGGGTTACGCCGCCGTGCTGGCTCGCCGGCCTCCGGATAACGCGCCGGGCGTGGCGCCCGCGGCCGCCGGGCGGACGTTCAACTTCGGCCAGGCCATCGCCTTCGTCGCCATCGTCGCCGGCTTCACCGCCCTGTCGCGGATCCTCGAAGCCTGGCTGGGCGCGACCGGCGCCCTGGTCGGCGCGGGGGCCACGGGTCTCGCCGACGCCCACGCCGCCGCCGTGTCCATGGCCAGCCTATACGGCGCCCGTCAGATCGACGAGACGACGGCCACCCTGGCTGTGCTGATCGGGCTGACGACCAACATGCTGGTCAAGATCCCCGTGGCCTTCACTCTCGGAACCCGGCCCTACGCCGGGCGGGTGTCGGCCGGGATCATCGTCATGCTGGCGAGCCTGTGGCTGGGCTTCGGCCTCAACGCCGTCCTGGGGCTGAAATAGACCGCCAATTCGGCAAGGCCGCTGATACTCGCCACGGGGTTAGTTCGATCAGGACCTACCGCACCTCGCCCAGAAACGCCTCCAGATCCGCCGCCGACCGGTCAGGGATCTGCTCCATCGGCACATGGCCGACGCCGGGATAGGTGACGAGCCTGGCTCCGGGGATCGTGGCGGCGAAGGCGCGGCCGTTGTCGACGGGGATCAGCACGTCGGCCTCTCCATGCAGCACCAGGGTGGGGACGGCGAGGCGGGCGATGTCGGCGCGGGTGAACGGCGGCTCGGTCAGGGCCAGGGTGCGGATCAGCAGGTCGCGATGGCCCGGCGCCCGGGACAGGTCGACATAGCGCGACACCAGGGCGGGTGTGACGAGGGCGGGATCGATATAGGCGGCGCGCAGGCCGCTCTTGGCCATCGGCCGGGTGTCGATCTGACCGAGGATGGCGCGGCCGACGCGGCTGATCAGCAGGCGGAAGATCAGAGGCGCGGGGCGCTTGGGCGGAGCGGCCCCTTCCCCGACCGGCGCGAGCGCGGGCTCCTCTGGCCAGCCGGCGGCGTCGACGAGGACAAGGGCGCGGACATCGGCGGGATGGCGCAGCGCGACATCGACCGCGACCGCGCCGCCCATGGAATTGCCGACGACAACGGCGGGACCGAGGTTCAAGGCGTGGACAAGCCGGTCGACCACCTCGGCCTGGGCGGCGATCGACACCGGCCAGCCAGCGGGCGCGCGGGTCAGGCCCTGACCGGGCAGGTCCAGGGTTACGATGCGCCAGCGGCCCGACAGCCGCGCCACCCATGGCTCCCAGGCCTGCAGCGACGCGGCGAAACCATGGACCATCACCAGCACCGGCGCGTCGCGGGGTCCCTGGTCCCGATAGTGGACCCGCAGACCTCCCGGCAGGTCGAGGAAACGGGAGTCGGCGGCGGCGTAGCGGGCTTCGAGGGCGGGGTAGGGGATGTCGGGACGACGGACGATCAGCCATAGGGCGGCCAGGAGGGCGATCAGGGTCGACAGTGCGATGAGGGCGATCCTGGCAAAAGAGGGCATGGAGATCCTGGAGTGCGGGCGTTCGGTGGAAGGTAGGCGGCGTGGATGCGGGTTGGAAAGGGGCTCGGCCGGCTTGCCTACTATGACCTCAATGACCATAATCTACGCAGCGCAGGAGAGATCGCAATGGCCGATGGAACCTGGAGCGTGGCCCAGGCCAAGGCCCGCTTCAGCGAACTGATCGAAAAGGCCACAGCCGAGGGGCCGCAACATGTGACCCGGCACGGCCGAGACGCCGTGGTGGTGGTCTCGGCGGCCGATTGGCGGGAACACTCGCGACCGGCGCGGTCGGTGATCGACGTCCTGCTCGATCCATCCGCGCGGGGCCTCTTGGCGCCCGGCGAAGCGGCGGTGTTCGAACGGGATCGGACCGACGATCGATCGCCGCCCACATTTTGAGGTATCTCCTCGACACGAATGTGGTCTGTGAGCCCACCGCCGCGGCTCCGAACCCGCGGGTGCTGGCGTGGATCGGTCGACAGGATTGGCGCGACATCTTCGTCAGCGTGGTGACCCTGGCCGAAATCGCGGAGGGTGTCGCGCGGCTGCCGGCCGGACGACGGCGCGACAGGCTCGATGTCTGGCGTCGCGAACTGATCGAGTCTCTCGACGATCGAATTCTCCTGCTGGACGAGCAGATTGCCGGGACATGGGGCGCCCTGCGCGCCCGACTGGCGGCCGAGCACCGGACGATCGGGCCGATGGATGCTTTCATCGCGGCTACAGCGCAAAACCACGGCCTGACCCTGGTCACTCGCAACGAGAGGCACTTCACCGCATGGGGCGGGCCGGTGCTTAACCCTTGGATGGAGTCAGTGGCATAATCCCTGCGAGTGGGCGTGTACGCGAAGAAACGGCGCCAGAACTCGCTCAGGGGTAGCTGACGACCACTGTGTAGGAGCCGGTATATTGGCCGGGCGGGGTCTGAGCGGGGATGTCAGGGTTCCGCCGACCTGGAAGGTCAGTGTCGTACCCTGCAGGCGCGACGCTCATCCAGAAAGTAGGATTATTCCGCATCTCAGATGCGCGATAATCCTTGCCAAGGCTTAGCACGAGTGGGATTTATGCGCATCTGAGATGCGGGACAATTCCATGGCACTCCACCTTGTCGGAGAGACGATCGACGCAAAGCGAGCGCACCAGCGCGCTCAAGCCGGCGAACTGATCCAGTTGGTCCGCGGCGTCTACATCGATGATGACGCCCAAGCGGAGGCGGCCATAATGGCCCATGCCGTCCGCATCGCGCACTACCTCTATCCAAGCGCCTACCTGTCGTCGGCCAGCGCCGTGCTGCTCGCCCCGACGCCCGACGGACGGTTGTTCATCAGCGGACGCCGCAACCAGCGCACACGCTTGCGGACCTTGGAGATCATCCAGAACGAGGCTCCCGCACACCCATCGACCGCCCTCGCGTCCGTCGGCGACGATCTGGGCGAGATGCGCGTCGATGTCTCGTCGCCGCGCCAAAGGTTTCTGGAAGCCTTCCGCCTGAGAAGCGAGCACGCCAGCGCGGTCACGCCCGACATGCGCGCTCAGATGGCCGCCCGACTCGTCGAGGCGCACGGTACAGGCCAAGCCGCTTCCGACGCCGTCTGGGCCCTGGCCAGGGAGAACGGGTGGTATCGGGAGGGGGAAGCCGCGGAACGCTTCCTGCTGACCGATATGGGCGGCGCCAAGCCGCCGGTGAACAAGGCGGCGCTCGACCTTCTGGTGGCCTGGCATGGCGAACCGCTCGGCCGGCTGACCCACGATGGTTTCGAGTGGCGCTGGAAGGCGTTGAAACGCACAGGCCCCGCGATGATCCGGGAAACGACGCCGGGCAAGCTGCCGCCCTTCATCGAGGCGCTGCTGCCGGAGGGCTGGCTCGCCCAGGTGCTTCACCAACGCGATGAACGCGACGCGCTAAGGCGCGGTCGACGCTACATGTCCAACATCGCCATCGTGCAAACGCGAAAGAACCTGGCGGCCTTGCCCCCTGACGTGCTCATCACCTCCCTCGCCGACTGGCTCGACGCGGGGCGTTTCACCGGTGTGTACGCCGGACCCGCGCGGGAGGAGATCGAGCAGACCTTCGGGCAAAACTTGGCGCGTCTCGTCGCGCGGGCGGAAACCCCGCGGATATCCGGGGTCCAAGTCAAGGCCCCGATGAACCTGACCGGGGACGGCGCCCTCGTCCCGGCCATCGACCTGCCGTTCACGCACATCCTCAAGCCCGCAGGCACGGTCGGTTTCGAAACTCTGCCCGTTGTCGAGTGGTTCTGCCTCGAACTCGGCCGCGCCGCCGGCTTCGACGCGCCCGACGCGGCCCTGGTCGAGATGCCGGACGGCATGCCGCCCGCACTCGTGGTCGAGCGCTTCGATATCCGGCGCGGTCCCCGGGACCTGTGGCGTCTGGCGTTGGAGGACTTCTGCTCGATCCTGGACCTTCCCGCCTCGGCGAAATACGACGGCACGATCGAGCGCATGGCGCGGGGCCTGCGCCCGCTGTCGACCGATCCGGCGGCGGACCTCGATATCCTGTATCGCCGCGCCGTGTTCGCCTGGCTGATCGCCGATGGCGATATGCACCTGAAGAATCTGGCGCTGCTCAAGACTGCGGAACCCGGCGCCAGGACCTTCACGACAGTACGGTTCGCGCCGCTCTACGACGCCGTCACCACACGCGTTTTCCCGGGTCTCGGCGGCGATCGAATGGCGCTGAAACTGAATGGCAAGGATGATCGGCTGACACGCCAGGACTTCCTCGCCCTGGCCCGCACGATCGGTCTGCCGGTCGGCGAGGCCGAAGCGGCGTTGAGGTCCGTGGCCGAGCGCCTCCTGGACCGGACGAAGACGTTGGACATCCCCGCCTTCGCGGCTCAATCGGCGGCCGCCAGAACCGCGCGGGACAAGGTGATCGCCATCGTCGCCGAACGCTGCGCGGCAATCGGCGTGAGCGGTTGAATGAATTATTCCAAAAATAATTGATACCGTCCCCGAGTTCGCCCGCCGCCTTCGGCCGGCCGGCGATCAGGGGTAGCTGACGACCACCGTGTAGGAGCCGGTATATTGGCCGGGCGGGGTCTGGGCGGGGATGGTCAGGGTTCCACCGACCAGGAAGGCCTGGGTCGTTCCCTGCAGTCGCGGCAACAGGGCCGAGTGCCGGGTGACCCCGGTGATACCGGCGCCGAAACCGTCAATGGTGTCGCCAATGGCGATGACGATCTCGGCGTTCTCGCCGCCGGTGATCAGGAAAGCGCCTGGCTGGCCGACATTGGCGGCCACGGCGCCGACGCCGCCGGTGACGGCGCGGGTGTTGGCCGCCGGATCGATCGACACGGTTCCGTCCGCGGCGCCGGAGGTGACGGCGCCGAAGTCGAGGCCCTGGGTCTGGACGACCTTGAGGGCTAGAAGGATCGTCACGGCGGCGTCGCCGGTCGCGGCGGCGCCATTGACGACGGGGTCGGCGGCCAGGGCCGGACTTCCGGCAAGGAGGGTGATTGCGGCGACACCAGCCAGGAGGATGCGGTTCATGGGGTGTCTGCTGATTGGGTCCGGTGGGGGGCGATGGGTTGTTGGTGCGGCCGTTTGTAGCTAGCCCCGCTCTGGCGGATAGATCGTAGAACTACCAGTCGCGACGCCCCATCCGCACGGGCGGCGCGGATCGATATAGGCGGGGACAACGGCGCCCCTACCGTCGAATGAAGCCGGTAATCCTCATCACCAGATAGACGACAAGGGACGAGCCAAGGGCCAAGCCCGTCGCGAGCAGGCTGCCATGGCGGGCGCTCGTCCAGAGCAGGCCACCGGTGTTCATGCCAAAGATCCCCGTCACCAGGGTGGCCGGCATCAGTAGGGCAGTCAGGATCGACAGGAAGTAGAGGTTCTGATTGGTCTGCTGGGCGGCCTGAAGGTCGAGCTCGTCGCGCAGGAGGCGCAACTGGCTCTGGACCGCGAGCAGATCGGCGTCGAGTCGTGACAGGCGGCCGACGAACCGCTCCGAAACCTTGACGATCGCCGGCGGGGCCGCATCGTCGTCCTCGAAACGCGACAGGGTGGCGCGCATGCCGCCAAGCAGGCGGTGCATTCGCACCATCAGCGAGCGCATGGTGATGAACGTCCGGGTGTCGGTGGTCGGTCGGTCGCGAAGCAGGTCGTCCTCGACAGCCTGAACCTGGTCGTCGAGCTCGGCGTTGATGGCCGAAAACACGCTGAGCATAGAAGCGAAAATAAGCTCCAAAGCCTCGGCGGGGTTATAGACCCGGGCGCCCGCCTCCAGGCGGCGCTTGACCGCTTCGGCGGATCGCAACGGATGACTGCGGGCCGTGATCACCAGGTCCGGCCCCAGGGCCAGACGAAGCTCGCCGACGCGTGGTTCGGATTCGATGAATTCCAGTTCGATATCGTGCAGCACCATGCCTACGACGCCGCCGTCGACGACCGTCCTTTGCCCCTGATCGACAGACTGAATCAGTTCGGCCACCGCCGGCGGCAGCGGTCGGAAGGCGTCGAACCAGCGACCAGTTCGCCCGTCGGCGAGGTTGAAATGCAGCCAGCGAAATCCTGGCGGCCGTGGACCGACCTCGATCAGCGCCTGCTCGCCGACCGGTGTCGCCGCGCCGTCATGAAAGTCGAAACCCCAGATCAGACCCGGTTGCATCGCCAGGATACGAATGTCTTCCGATGTCACCACGCGACCTCCGTCGAGTCCGACCGCAGCCATGGCCCTGTCCGACCGATGGAACGACCCCGCAGACGATCGTCCTTCCCAGCGACGCGGGGAAGGACGATCGTCGTCGGCCTCACCCCATGCGGTGCAGGGCGCAGAGTTTGTTGCCGTCGGGGTCGCGGAGATAGGCGAGGTAGAGCTTGCCCATGCCGCCGGCGCGGACGCCCGGCGGATCCTCGATGCTGACGCCGCCGTTGGCGACGCCGGCCGCGTGCCAGGCGTCGGCCTGTTCGCCGGAGCTGCAGGCGAAGCCGATGGTGGCGCCGTTGGCGACCGTGGCAGGCTCGCCGTCGATGGGCTTGGACACCGAGAAGATGCCGGTGGGGGTCATGTAGAACATGCGATTGCCGTCGACCATCGCCGGGGGCACGCCCAGCGTACCCAGCAGGGCGTCATAGAACGACTTGGCGCGGTCCAGGTCGTTGGTGCCGACCATGATATGCGAGAACATCCGGTGTCTTCCTCCCAGTGCGGTGACGCCGCCGGGGCGATGGCCCGGCCGACGGCGCGCGACGGTCTTCGCCATTCGCGCACGCCTCGCAGATGCGGGAAGAACGCGGCGTTGACAATGCCGGGCCGGCAACGGGCGACGATTTCGATCAGGGCGCCGGCAGGCTGACCAGGAACGCCTTCAGGTCGGCCGCCGAGCGGTCGGGGATCTGCTCCATCGGCACGTGGCCAACGCCGGGATAGGTGACCAGTTTGGCGCCGGGGATGGCGGCGGCGAAGGCGCGGCCGTTGGCGACGGGAATCAGGGCGTCGGCCTCGCCGTGCATCACCAGGGTCGGGGCCGTGATGGCCTTGAACCCGCCGGCGTCGATGGCGGCGGCCGGGCGCGATTGAATCCTCAGCAGCAGGTCGCGGTGCCCCGGCGCCCGGGAATAGTCGACATAGCGGCCGACCAGGGCCGGCGTGACCAGGGCGCGGTCGACATAGGCGCTCTTCAGGCCCGAGCGGGCCAACGGGCTGGTGTCGACGTGGCGCAGGACGGCTCGGCCGGGGGCGCTGCGCATCATGTTGAACACCAGCGGCGGAGCGCGGCCGGCCTTTTCTCCGGGCCAGCCGGCGGAGTCGACCAGCACCAGGCCGCGGACATGTCCGGGGTGGCGCAGGGCGTCGTCCCAGGCGGCGGCTCCGCCCATGGAGTTGCCGACCACCACATAGGAGGTAACGCCGAGGCTGGCGGCGAGGCTGTCGGCGACATCGGCGTAGGCGTCGATCGACGGCGCCCAGGACGCCGGGGCTCGGGTCAGGCCGTGGCCGGGCAGGTCGAGGCTGATCACGCGGTATTGGCCGGACAGGCGTTCGGCCCAGGGCGACCAGGCCTCGAGGCTGGCGGAGAAGCCATGGATCATCAGCAGCACCGGCGCGCCGCGGGGGCCCTGGTCGCGGTAGCGGACATGCAGGCCGTCGGGGGTGTCGAGGTAGTGGGACGCCGGCGCGTCATACTTCGCCTCCAGCGCGTCGTAGGAAAGATCCGACGCGCAGCCGGCGAGAAGCGCTGTTATGGCTGCGATACCGACTGGGGTTGAGGCGGCCTTGAACCGCCAAGACGCCAAGACGCCAAGGCGGGCCGTTCTCTTCGGCTCAATCTCGGAAGCCGCAAGGGTGTTGTCGCGTCCTTCGCGCGCAATCCTCTGGTCAACAACGCCGCCGAACCGCGCGGGGTCGGACGGGCCTCTTGGCGTCCTTGGCGTCTTGGCGTTGAAAAACGACCTCGCCATCGCCCCTACGTCGCCGAACAGTCTCATCAGATCACCTCCAGATAGTCGCGGTCGGGGAGCCCCGGGAACGGGGCGGTGGGGAGGGTCTGGTACCAGAAGGCCACCGAAGCGATGTCGTCCTGCAGCGGCAGGTAGCGGCGGTCCTTGTCGGTGCGCCACCCCAGGGCCTGGATGGTGACTCGCAGGTCGCTTTCGAAGCGGATCGGGTCCGGGATGTGCCAGCGGTAGAGGCCGAAGCGCTGCTGCGAGCGATAGACGCCGTCGGGGCGGATCACCTGGGGCAGGCCGGCGTAGGGCGTGGTGTATTCGACAAAGGCGCTCTTGCGGTCCTTCTCGACCACGCCG
>CAIQDO010000491.1 GCA_903870555.1 uncultured Caulobacteraceae bacterium | reverse complement strand
TCTGGTTGTTCAACGCGTTCATCGCCCGATAGGTCTGCAGGTAGGTGTAGAACAGGTGGAACTCGTTGTCGTCATTCGGCCTGTAGGTCAGGTCGGGAGCGATATTGATGCTCCGGTCGTGATTGATGCCGACGCCGGGATTGACAGCGCCGTTATAGGTGGCGGCCGGAAGCTTGTACTGGTTGTCGGTGTATTTGGCGTACAGGCTCAGGGTCGCCTTGGGATTGAAGGCGGCGGTGAACATGCCGGTGACCGCGTCCTGGGCCCGCGCCGCCTCATAGAACGGCACCTGCTGACAGCCGAGGAGGGCCAGGGTGGAGCCGCAGTCCGATGCGATCTGCACCAGCCACAGGCTGAAGTCGGGCGCGGAGGCGTTGCGATCGGCGTGGGTGTAGTTGATCGAACCCGTCACGGTATCGTTCAACAGAGCGGTCTGAAGTTTGACCGACTCTTCATTGTCCTGGGCATGGTGGGTGATGGCGTTGCCGCGCCGGTCGTCCCGGAAGGTGTAGGTGGCCGTCAGGGTCGTTTCCCGGAGCAGATGATAGCCCGCCGACACCGTCAGCTTCTGCTTGGTCCAGGATTCCGGCACCGCCTGACGGTATTTGATCGAGGAATAGAGGCCGGTCGTGGCGTTCTTGACCCCGTTCTGAAGGGCGTCCGTGGGATCGCCGAAGATCCACATCGCCGCCTGGTGCGGGTCACGCACGTCGACGCTGTAGTTAGCCCGGAAGTCGAGCTTGGCCATCGGCCTCGAATAGATCGCGGCGCTGCCGAACCAGGTTTCCACGAAGCCGTTGAGGGAGGCCGGATTGAGCCCGAACGGGGCCGGCGGGTTGCCCTTGGTGTTGTTGGCCGCGACGCCGCCGATGTTGAGCGTATAGGCGTTGCCGGTCGGATCGGGGAACGGGTCGTTCTGGAACTGCGCGCCATAGACCAGGGTCGCGTTGAGGCGGGTGGTCGGGGTGGCGTTGTAGGCGAGCTGGCCGGTGAAGGTGTGGGCCTGATTGCTCGGCGGCAGGGCGTAGACGGCGTTGGATTCGTAGGCGGTGTAGGTCTTCGAGATCGGGTCCTTCACATTGTTGAAGTTCCAGCCGCTGGCATGGAAGCCGCTCGCGTTGTTGTCGGCGAAATTCGACAGTTCGTAGGAGAACGCCGCCTGGAACTTGCGGGTGTTGTAGGCCGCCGACACCGTATAGATGTCGGTGTCGTAGTCGACGGGCTGGGCGAAGGTCATCATGCCGGCGTTGTTGCCACCGGTGGTCATGGCCTGTTCGAGGCTGCCCTGCTTGTGTTCGTGAACCAGGCCGGCCGTGAGCGTCCAGTCGCCGGTCTGGAGACCGCCGCCGAACGTCGCCTTGTCGCGCCGGGTGCCGACGAGCAGGCTGATCTCGTTGCTCGGGCCGAATTGATTGACGTGGTTGCCGGCCGAAGAGGCGATGCCGGTGGTGCCATTGGCGGTGTAGGTTGTGCCGTAGAACGGCGCGGACGCCGTGCCAGGGGCCGCCGTGGTGAGAGGCGGCACCGGCGTCGCGCCGGGGATATTGGGCGTGGCGGAGTTGCTGACGAAGGCGCCGGCGGCCGTGATGGCCGCCAGATAGCCGGAGGCCAGGGTGCCATCACGATTGATGACGGTCGTGAAGTGGTCCGACGCCGTGTAGGTCTCGGCGTTGTAACCCGCCGACGCCCACCAATGCCCCTGGCTGCCAAGCTTCAGGTTGATCGACGCTTCCGGGGCGTTCCGGCCGAAGCCGAAGTCCACGTTGTCGCCGGTGAAGCTGAGATAGTGGGTCTTGCCGCTGTCCCAGGCATCGCGGTGCTGGTAGCTCCAGCCGCCGATTTCGCCGGCCCCTTTCTCCGGCCTGCCATTGTAGCGGCCGAAGACGTCGGAGGTGTCTGAGACGTAGCCGACGCCGATTCGGATCTCGCCGGAGGTGTTCGCCGGGTACTGCGGGGCGGCTTCGGGGGCGGCGGGCGGGGCGTCGGAGACGTCGAAGCCTCCGGAGTCCTTAGCCGCGGGTTGGGCCTGGGCCAGCGCCGTGAGGGGCAGGGCCATCACACTCGCCAGAAGGGCGATCTTGAGGGAAAGTCTGGTCATGATTGCACCCTCAACGGAAGAAGGTTGAGCCACTGGGGCTGTTGGAGCCGTGAATCTGCGAGTGGCAGTTCAGGCAGCTGCGGTCGCCGTAGATGTAGAAGCTTCCGCTGTTCGGCTGGACGGAATGGACCGACACCCCAACCGCGCCCATGTCATTGGTGGCGGCATGGCAGTCGAGGCACAGGAACGGCACTTTTTCCTTCAGCAGGCGCGGATTCACCGAGCCGTGCGGGTTGTGGCAGTTGGTGCAGTCCTCGCGAACCGGCTGGTGTTCCCAGAGATTCGGGCCGCGCTTGTCGGCATGGCAGCTGTAGCAGGTGTCGGTGACGCGGACCTTCTTCAGCAGCGTCGGGCCGGGAGAGCCGTGGGGGTTGTGGCAATCGGTGCAGACGACCTGGCCTTCGCGAATCGGGTGGTGCGAGAGCTGGAAGCTCAGGGCCCGCTGCGCGGCGTGGCAGGAGAAGCACTTCTCGGGTTGGGTCGCGCGCACCAGGATCGGATCCTTGGCGACGTGAATGGTGTGGCAGCTGACGCAGGCCAGGTTGTGGTTCTGATGCTGGCTGCCGGCCCAGTCCATCCGCAGACCGTTTTCATGGCAGCTCAGGCAGGCCTTGTTGCGCTCGGCGATCGACGACTTGTTGGGGCCGATGAACACCACGGTCGGCGAAACCTTCCTGTGGGTGGTGGGGTCCGATCCGCTCTGGACGTGCTGTTCGCTCGGGCCGTGGCAGGATTCGCACTCATGCTGGCCGAACGGGCTGTGGGCGTCGCCCTTGGACCCATGTGGCGTGGCCAGGATGTCCAGGACGTTCTTATCGAAGCCCTTGGCGTAGTACTTGTCCGGGCTGACCGATTCGGCGCCCGAGTGGCACTTCTGGCAGGTGGCCGCACCCCGGGAGCTGTAGAGAGGCTGTTCGGCGGAGGCCTGGGCTGCCGCTGCGGCAGGCTGCGCCGCCTGAACGGCGCTTGCCCCGGTTAACCCCAGTCCGGCGACGCAGGCTAGCGCCGCCATCCTGAAGTGACCCATATATCTGGCTATGGACATGCTGTTAGACTCCGCCCTTGCTAATTGTTCTGAGTCGCTTTTCGCTATTTCACCACGAAGTCCGCTGCGCCTTGATCGAGCACAAACGAACGTTCAAATGAGACATAATGGAACCGCTTGGCCGTGTGGCCCGCATGGATCGCGAACCCGACCGTATATTTCTTGCCCGCGACGATCGGGATCGCGCCCGGGGCGTTGAGTTTGCGGGACAGGGTGACCGTCCAGGTGCCGCCGGCGTTGGATCCCGAGGCCGTGACGTTGGTCGGCTTGGTTTCGACCTGCTTGTCGAAGATCACGCCATTGGCCGCGACAGCCCCGGCGCCGGGATTGAGCTTGGCTTGCCAGTATTCGAGCTGGTAGCCGCCGGCCTTCAAGGCATCCAGCGCCGCGGCCGGCTTCAGGGCGTCGCCGCCGCCGGAACGCGACAGGGCCGCCCGGGTCTTGCCCAGATACATGGTGCGGGTCGAACCGCCGGCGCTCGGCATGCCGGCCGAGTCGTCGTGGCAGGACCCCCAGCAGCCAGCGCGATTGGCTTCGGGCACGCCGCCGCCGGCGAGCAGCATGGAAACCTTGGTGGCGTAGGCCGGGTCCATGCGCGAATTGGGCTGAGCGCCTTCGGCGAACGTCAACTTGACGTAGAGCGTGTCGGCGTCGTGGCTGAACTGAACCTTCGCGGCGATCGATCCGGCCTTGCCGGCGATTGGGGCGCTTTCGTTCTTCTTTCCGGCGACCATCAGGTCACCCATGTTTTTTTCGTCACCGTTGTGACAGGCGAAACAGTTCTTGCCGCTTTTGAACTTTTCCGCGCCCGGGTGGTCGGCGGTGGTCAGCGCCCACTCCCAGGACGATTGTCCTGGATAGAACAGGGCGACCGGCTGGGCCGGCGACGCGGCCCAGTTGGGGGCGGCGGCAGCGCCGGAGACGGCGACAAGGCCCGCCAGGCTGAGCGAGGTGAACAGAACTGTGGTGAGTTTCATGGTGTTGGCTCCCTGAGGTCTATTGAACGTCGAAGTCGCCGCCAGCGCCGGGCGCTTTCGCGGAGGGCGCGGGGGTGTCTTCGAACTTCTTGTGGGTGATGCCCTTGTGGCAATCGAGGCAGTTTTCGTCGGTCTTCATCGCATCGGTATGCTGGGCGCGTATGCTGGGACGCTGATCGTCGAGGATCATGTTCGAATATTTGTGACAGTTCTTGCAGGCCGCGGCGTTGGTCTCCTTGAATTCAGCCCAGACCTTCTTCGCCAGCTCAAGCCGGCGCTTCTCGAACACCTTCGGATCGGATTCGCCGAGGATGAAGTGGTTGTAGAGCTCGAACGAGGCCATGACCTTGTGGCCGAAGGTGCCTTTCCAGTCGTTCTGAGGCACGTGGCACTGGGCGCAGGCGACGACGACGCCCTGCTCGTTCTTGAAGTGTTTGCTGTGAGTGTATTCCGCATAAACCGTGTCATGCATTTCATGGCAGGTGTTGGCGCAGAAGGCCAACTTGTTGGTGTAGTCAATGGCCGTGGCGTAGGCGCCCGCCAGCCCCAGGCCGACGACGAGGAACACGCCGGCGACGACGATAAATGCAAAGCGTCGCTTCACGAACGCGGTGATCGATTGAACTGGATTTGCCAATGTTCGGACCATTTGCCTTTGCGCGGTGAGCCTATCTCCCCGACGCTAGAGCCGGGGGTATGGCAGCGCCAGCGTGGCGCCGGTAGCACCAGGATCGACAAAAATCATGGCGCCATAAGCAATCGCCAGACAATTGTTAGACGATGAACGGGCAGACGCGCAAAGTCCGCCGGGGGAAAATCAAAATTTAAGAGAATCGCCCAGTCGTTCGACGCCGCGATCGATGTTCTCGGCGGACAATGCGGCGTAGCCAAGGATCAGAGCACGGTCCTGGAAGGCGCTGACACCGTCGGAGAACGATGTTTCGCCGAAAACCGGCTCCACATTGACGCCCAGACGCCGGGCAGCCTCGCAAACCTGCGTGGCCGACGGCGATTCGGCCGGTAGTACCCACGTGAGCTGGGAGCCCACTTCGGCGCCCACCAACCGGGGTTCGCCGAACCGCGCGCGCAGGCTGGCGATCAGGACGTCGCGCCGATCCAGGTAGATCTTGCGGACCCGCCGAAGGTGACGATCGTAAGCGCCACTGGCCAGAAGATCGGCAACGATCATCTGTTCGAGCCAGGCGCCGCCTTCCTCGCCGGCCGACTTGATGGCGAGGATGCCCTCGACCATGTCGCTTGGGGCGACCAGATAACCCAGCCCCAGACCAACGCCGAGCGCCTTGGCGAAGGAGCCGGTGTAGAAGACCCGACATCTGTCATCTTCGACGCACAGGGGCCGGGGCGTGGTCGTGTGGTAGCGAATTTCGGCGTCGCTATCGTCCTCGACGATGTAGGCGTCGGAGTCCCGCGCCCAGGCCAGAAGCTGCTCCCGCCGTTCGCGCGGCATGCATCCGCCGAGCGGATTCTGCCTGGTCGGCGTGACATAGGCGAGCCGGGCGGGCCCCTCGGGGAGGCGGTCGGCGCGCAAGCCCAGGTCGTCCACGGGAATGTGCCGCAATTCCGCGCCGCGGATCTTGAAAATGGCGTCGATGTCGGGATCGCCGGGAGTCTCGGTGATGACGCGGTCACCACGTCGCAGCAGCACATGGGCGATCAGGGTGCAGGCCTGACGCCGCCCGGCGACGATGATGACATTGTCCTGGTCGGCGCGAATGCCGCGGGTCGCCGCGAGGTGGTCGGCGACGGCCTGGCGAAGCATCGGCGCGCCGGCCGGCGGCTGAGCCTTGCCCAACTCGTTGGTGTGGCGGTCGAGGACGGCGCGGAAGCCTTGGAGCCAAGCCTTTCCGGACAGCAGATGGGTATGGTCGAATCGCTTCGCACTGAAGTCGATCGGGCAGACCGAGGCGCCGTTATCCACGATACGACGCACGCCCGTCGTGGCGGCCGCGGCCGCGGCGTGCGGCGAGGGTCGAGGGCCGCGCGCCGACGCGGTTTTCGCGCGCGCGGCCGTCTTGGCTGGCGCCGGCGGCGAGTCGCTGACGAAGGTGCCGACCGCGGGTTGGGTCTGAAGGTAGCCTTCGCTGATCAAACGCTCGTAGGCCAGCAGCACTGTGGTGCGCGACACCCCGGCCTGATCGGCCAGGAAACGGGTTGCGATGACGCGGGAGTTCGGCTTCAGGCCGCCGGTGAGGATCAATTGCCGCAACTGCTCGAACAGCTGGTCCTGAAGGGAAACGGATGACGCCCGATCGATGTGTACCGCAGGTGTCATGACTGTCTTGTTCACCCCTCGAACGCTGGAACCGAACACCTCGGGTTTCGCCCGAAAAATTCACTCGTAGCGGTTAGTCTCACAGTCACACGCTTGGCGCGCTACGTGACCAAGCCCTTTCACCGAACGGGAAAATGCGTTTGCTGTTGTTCGACAGTAAATCCCCACCGCGGCATTGACCTGTGTCAACTGCGGTCTCCCGTCCCGCCCCGACCCCCGTCGAGGAGAATTGTCATGGTCTTTTCTCGGTCATTCCGACAGGTAAATCGTCCCGACGGATGATCTAAATGCCAAACAATTGAAGGCCAGATCGGTTTTCGGTTGGGATAAAAATCGAGTCTAACCCTTGTCACGTGATTGCCTGTGGTTCCCAAGCCGACGGCGCGGCCCGGGCGACCGCGGGAGAGTCAGCGCTTCAAGCCTGTATAGACCTGCACCGCCGCCAAGGTGGCGATGAAGGCGGCGAAGCCGCAAAGGGCGATCACGCCAAACACGGTTTCAGGTGGCGTCATTGGGGTTTCCTTTCGGATCCGGATCAGGCGCAGAGCTCGGCGAGAGCGCGCGGCTTGCGAAGGTGGATGGAACGGCAGCCGGCGAGCTTGATCAGGCCGGACACCTGAAGGTGCGTCAGGGTGCGTGACACCGTCTCAATGGTCAGGCCGAGGTAGTCGGCGATATCCTGACGGGTCATCGGCAGCTCAAGGTTATCGACATCGCCTAGGCGGGCGGCCATGTCGACGAGGAAACTGGCGACGCGTTCGTTGGCCGACCGCCGGCCCAGCGTGAGCGCGTGATCCTGGCTGCGCTGAAGGTCGGCCATGGCCAGCGCCCAAAGGCGCCGCGCCGTCCCGCTGTCCTCGTCTTCAACCACGGTCGACCGCCGGGCGGCGACCAGGACGGTGTCGGTGAGGGCTTCAGCCGTGGTCCGCCGATCCTGGCCCGGTTCGATGCCGAAGACGTCGCCCGGAAGATAGAAATCACAGATCTGGCGACGCCCATCCGACAGGACCCGGAAGCAACGGACGGCGCCGCGGACAACCTTGAACACCTGATCCGCCGGCTCGCCTTCGCCAAACACTTCCTGGTCGCGCGACAGGTGGACCGTTACGCCGATCAGACGAATCGCCTCCGGGGCGGGAGTCCGCATCGTGGCCGTCGGAACGTAGGGCCGGGGGGCTGTGACCATCGGGGACATCTGCATGGGCTGACCTCAATTCCTCGGGGAACACCTGCAAACTACGGGCAGGCGGGCGCCACTGAAATTCGGGTGCAGTCCCTAAGGTCTTCGCCGCTAAGGAACATTACGTAGCCCTGTCCGGACCTGAAGTGTTTGATGAATATCAAGGCGTGGCGGCGAGGCGTGGTCTCTGCTGAAGTCGGTGGAGGCTGGAAGCAACTATGGATCAGGCAACGTCATACGCTCGAAAACCCTCCATCGTGATCGTCGAAGACGATATGTCGCTGCTTGGCGCGCTGACCTTCGCCCTTGAGGCCGATGGATTCCGTGTTCACGGGTTTTCGGCGGGCGCTCCGCTGCTCTCGGGGCCAATTCGCGCGGATTGCATGGTCGTGGACATGCGACTGCCGGACATCGACGGTCTGAGACTCATTTCGCGCCTGCGCGAGCTGGGCGTGTGGTCGCCGGCCATCCTGATCACAACCAACCCGGACCAGCGCACCCGTCGGGTCGCCCAGGCCACGGGAGTCCAGATCGTCGAGAAGCCTCTTGTGACCGAGGAACTTCGGGCGCGCATCGACGACCTGATAGCCGCCAACCAGCGTTAGCCTGTCCGACTTCAGACGGCGCCGATGCGAAGCGCCATGCGGACCAGTTCCGAGAGACTGTTGGCGTGCATCTTGGTCATGACGTTGGCGCGATAGATTTCGACCGTCCGCGGGCTGATGTCGAGATCGTGGGCGATCACCTTATTGGCCTTGCCGGCCAGCAGGCCCGACAGGACTTCCCGTTCCCGTCCCGACAGGCTGTCCACTCGGGCGGCGATTTCCGTGCGTTCGGACTCGCGGCTCTCACCCTCGAAACTCTGTTCCATCGCCCTGCGGACAGCGGTGATGATCGCCTCGTCATCGAAGGGTTTCTCGAAGAAATCCATCACGCCCGCCTTCATCGCCTCGACGGCCATGGCGATGTCGCCGTGGCCGGTCATGACGATGATCGGCAAAGCCACGCCCATGGATTTCAGACGCTGCACCATCTGCATGCCGTCGATTTCCGGCATCCGAATGTCTGTAATCACACAGCCACGCGCGTCGCGGGCCACGGTCAGAAAGTCCATGGCGCTGGCGTAGAGAGAGAACTCGATATCAACCGTCGAGAGCAGGAAACCAAGCGCATCGCGCGTGGCGTCGTCGTCGTCGATAATGTGCGCCTTCAGTTCAGACATCAACGATCGGCTCGCTTGCGCTTGGCAGTGTGAAACGAAACGTCGCCCCGCCGTCGGGGTTCGTTTCCGCCCAGATCGCACCCCCGTGCGCTTCAACGATTGTCCGGCAGATGGACAATCCCACCCCCATACCGTCCTTCTTCGTGGTCATAAAGGGCTGGAAGAGTTTGGCCATCGTTTCGGGACTGATCCCGGACCCGGTGTCCGCGACCGACACCATCACCAGCCCGTCGGCGGCGGGTTCCAGGGCGACGGTCAGGTCGCGCCGCGGCGCGGCGCGCATGGCGTCCAGGCCGTTACGCAACAGGTTGATCAGCACCTGCTGGATTTGCACCCTGTCAACGAGCGCCAATTCGCAGGCCGTATCCAGCCGCATGGTGACCCGCACTCCCAACTCGCGGGCTCCCAGCAGGGCCAGATCACTAGATTCCTCGATCAGCTTGCGGAGATTCTCGATTCGTTTTTCGGTCTCTCCCCGACCGACGAATTCACGGAGTCGATGAATGACATCGCCGGCTCTCAGGGCCTGGTCGGCGGCCTTGCCCAGAGCCTCCGACAGCCGTGGCCGGTCGGCGGGGTCGCCGCGATCGAGCAGACGGCGCGAGCCGCGCAGGTAGTTGGCGATGGCCGAAAGAGGCTGATTGAGCTCGTGGGCGAGGGCGGACGCCATTTCGCCCATGGCGGTAAGTCTCGACACATGGACCAGTTCCGACTGCAGTTCGCGCAGCCGCGCTTCTGTTTCCTCGCGATCAGTCAGGTCGCGCATGAAGCCGGTGAAATAGCGGGTGTCGCCGACTCTCATTTCCCCGACCGACAGATGCATCCGAAAGATCGATCCGTCCCGCCGCTGTCCCTCGACGACCCGGCCGATGCCGATGATGCGCCGCTCGCCCGTGGTCTTGTAGTGGCTCATATAGCCTTCATGGGCCTCCTTGTACGGCGCGCCCATCAACACCTCGAGGGGCTTGCCGATCACCTCTCCGCTCGTCCAGCCGAACAGCCTCTCCGCCGCCGCGCTGAACGACCGCATCACGCCGCTCTCATCGATGACCACCATCCCGTCCGGCACGGTGTCGAGGATGGACTGCAGGTGCGCCTCTCGCTCGCGAAGACGCCGGCCGTCGTCTTCGCGCCGCAGACTGATGATTCGGATGCGTTCGCCAAACCCGCAGACAGCCGCGGCGGCTATGGCGAACAGGACGACATCGAGAGGATCGGGGCGGACGGCGCGCCAGGTCCAGGCCGCCGCCGCCGTCGCCGCCAGCGAGATCACGGCGGCGGGGCCGGCGCCGCCCAGGGCGGCCGCGACGACGATTGCTGGTCCCATCAACATCAGCGTTGCGCCGGTGTCGGCGTCGGGCGTCAGAAAGACACGGACCGCGAGGCCAACAGCGATCAAGGCCGCTGCCGGCGTCAGCGCGCGCCAATGGTTCGAGGATTCGCGGCGGGCGCTCGGCGGATCGGTCTGGGTCGCCCTGTACATGTCGTCAGATAGAGGACCGCGACATCGGTTCGTCAATGCTCGCCAGCGACGGCAGGCGTCAGCCGTTGATTCGGATCAAGGTGAGATCGGCGATGGGCGATCACAGTCCCGCTGGAGCCGGCGTGAGGTCCCCGGCTCCATTCGGAGACGTCGTCTGCGGATGGGTGAGGCCCTCCAACGGAGCCCGCATGGACGCCGAATCTCATCTCAAGGAGGCGGTGATGGCCGCATTGAGGTTCGAGCCTGGCGTGGCGACGGCCCCAATTCGCGTGACGGTGGATGACGATGTGGTCACCTTGACCGGTCACGTCTCGACCTACGTCCAGAAGCAGGCCGCTGAAACCGTCGTCCGCGCCGTTCGGGGCGTCCAGTCGGTGGTCGACGAAATCGAGGTCCGCCTGTCGGAAGCGTCTCGCCGAACCGACGGCGAGATCGCCCTGGCCGCGAAGCATCGTCTGGCCTGGAATGTGGCTCTCGGGCGCGAGACCATCGCCGTGGAGGTGGCGAAGGGATGGGTGACCCTGAGCGGCGACGTAGACTGGCACTATCAACGCGAGGCCGCCAAGGACGATGTGCGCCGTCTGGTGGGTGTGGTGGGCGTCTCGAACCTGATCTGCATCCGGCCGGTGGTCGACGCCGCCGGAATGGAGGAGAGCATAAGACTGGCGCTTCAGCGGCTGTGGTATTTCGACGCCAACGCCGTTCATGTCGCGGCCCGCGGCGGCGTTGTGAAGCTGAGCGGAGAGGTGCGGACACCGCATGCCCGCCAACTGGCCGCTTCAATGGCCTGGGCGGCGCGAGGAGTCATGGACGTCGAGAACGATATCGTCATCGTCTGAACAGTCCGTGGTAAGGTGGCGTTCGGCCACGTCGAAGCGGCGCGCGTAACCCAGGCTTCTCCCCTTATGCTCAAGATACTGGCGCCAAGACGCCGCCTTGCCGTCGCCATGGCCTGGGGAGTCGCCATGGCCGCGCC
>CAIQDO010000490.1 GCA_903870555.1 uncultured Caulobacteraceae bacterium | reverse complement strand
GCCTGGAGCGGTTCTTCCTGCCCGGCAAGACGCCGTTCAGGCTCGAGCCCAAGAGCCCGGTGCTCTACTACCTCCAGCGCCTGCGCGACGAGGCCCACCGCTTCGCCATCGGCACGCACCGGGCAAAACGGTCCGCGGAAATGCTGAAGAATCCGCTGGACGAGATCGACGGGGTGGGGCCGGCGCGGAAGAAGGCGCTGATGCACGCCTTCGGCTCGGCGCGCGGGGTGTCACGGGCGTCGGTGCAGGATCTGGCCAAGGTGGAGGGGTTCAGCGAGCCGCTGGCGCAGCGGATCCATGATCATTTTCGGGGGGGGTAGGGGGGCTCGATTGACGCGCCTTGCGGCGACATACAAAAATTTGTATATTTGCTACACTGCTTTCAGAAGAAGACACAGGCTACCAGCAAGACCGATCTCGACCTGGCCACGAAACGGTACCGGGACTTGGTGAGGGAGTTGGATCAATGAGCAACGACAGTTTCACCAGCGTCTGGGATGCGATCGAGGATACCCCCGCAGAGGCTGAGAACATGAAACTTCGCTCGTCGCTGATGGTGGCGCTCGAAGAGCACATTCGCGCCCAGGGCTGGACCCAGGCGGAAGCCGCCCGACGGCTCAACGTGACGCAACCACGCGTCTCGGACCTGCTGCGAGGCAAGATCCATCTGTTCGGCCTCGACACCCTGGTGAACATGGTCGTGGCGGCTGGGCTGCGGGTCGAGATGCACGTCGCTCAGGCGGCCTGATCGCGCGCCAACCACCGCTTTGGCCAACCGCCAGACAGCGCGGGACAGAAACACCGCTTGCGCGTTAGACTTAGCCATGAACCGCCTTCCGAACATCATTACCGGCCTGCGCCTCGGCCTGGCCCTGTTCACCTTTTTCGCCCTGGCCGGGGCGACGATGCTCAGCGATCGCCTGACGCCGGAGACGCAGTTCGCCCTGGAGCGCTGGGCGTTCTGGGCCTTCGTGGTGGCGGCCCTGACCGACTTCGTCGACGGCTGGCTGGCGCGGCGGCTGCACGCCGAGACCATCTGGGGAGCGATCCTCGATCCGATCGCCGACAAGGTGCTGGTGTGCGGTGTGATCCTGGGTCTCCTGACCCTGGGCCAGAGCGGCGACGTGGCCATTCCCGCCGCCCTGATCCTGTTCCGCGAGTTCACCGTCAGCGCCCTGCGCGAGGTGGCCGCCGGCAAGGGGGTGTCGCTGCCGGTGACCCTGCTGGCCAAGTGGAAGACCACGCTGCAGCTCTTGGCCCTGGGCGCAGAACTGCTCACCGCCACCTGGTCGGCCTTCGATCTGCCCGACGATCCGGCAATCCTCGGCCCGGCCACCCTGGCGGCGCACATTCTGCTGTGGATCGCGGCGGTGGTCACCCTGATCACCGGGGCGCAGTATTGGGAACAGGCGCGCAAGGCGCTAAGCGGTCCCAAGGCGGGCTGAGTCGTCGAAACAGGAAGCTATTGATGAAGCTCTTCAAGGCGCCCGTCGTTAGCGGCGTCATTCTGGCCTGGGCGGCCCTGGCCGTGTGCGGCGCCGCCGCCGAGACCCTGCCGCAGCCGGCCCCGCCGGCGCCGGCCATCGACCCGCCGAGCGATGTTCCCTATCCCGGCCTGATCGTCCTGAAGGTCGACGCCACCGACCTGCCCCATGCGGTGTTTCGCGCCCATGAGACGATCCCGGTCGCCGGCCCCGGCCCCCTGACCCTGCTCTACCCCCGGTGGCTGCCCGGTAACCACTCGCCCACCGGTCCCATCGACAAGCTGGCCGGCCTGACCATCAGCGCCGGCGGCAAGCCGCTGGCCTGGCGCCGCGACCCGGTCGAGGTCCATGCCTTCCATGTCGAGGTTCCGGTCGGCGTGTCGGCGATCGACGTTGAGCTTCAGTTTCTGTCGCCGGTGTCGACCCGGGAGGGCCGGGTGATGATGACGCCGGAGATGCTCAGCCTGCAGTGGAACACCGTCGCCCTCTATCCGGCCGGTCACTTCTCGCGGCAGGTGAAGATCCAGGCCAGCATCGCCGTCCCGCCCGGCTTCACCCTGGCGACCGCCCTGGAAACGGAGAGCAGCGCGGACGGCGTCACCACCTTCAAGCCGACCACCTTCGAGACCCTGGTGGATTCGCCGCTGATCGCCGGCAAATACTTCCGCCGCTTCGACCTCGATCCCGGCGCGCCGGTGCGGGTCAGCCTCGACGTCATCGCCGACCGTCCCGAGGAGCTGGCCGCGACGCCGCCGCAGGTGGCCGCCCACCAGGCGCTCGTCCAGCAGGCGGTGAAGCTGTACGGCTCACGGCACTACGGCCACTACGACTTCCTGTTTTCCCTCAGCGATCGCCTCGGCGGCATCGGCCTGGAGCATCAGCAGTCGAGCGAGGACGGCTCCTCGCCGCGGTATTTCCTCGACTGGGACAAGGCCCCGGCCGGCCACGATCTGCTGGCGCACGAATACACCCACAGCTGGAACGGCAAGTTCCGCCGCCCCGCCGACCTGTGGACGCCGAGCTTCAACGTCCCCATGCGCGGCAGCCTGCTGTGGGTCTATGAGGGCCAGACCCAGTATTGGGGCTATGTGCTGGCCGCCCGTTCCGGGCTTCTGACGAAACAACAGGCGCTCGACGCCATCGCGCTTACCGCCGCCACCTACGACAACCGCGTCGGTCGGGGTTGGAAGCCGCTGGAGGACACCACAAACGACCCGGTGATCGCCATGCGGCGACCGCAGTCGTGGCTGAGCTGGCAGCGCAGCGAGGACTACTATTCGGAAGGCCAGCTGGTCTGGCTGGACGCCGACACCCTGATCCGCCAGCTGTCGGGCGGCAAGCGCTCGCTCGACGACTTCGCCCGGACGGTCTTCGGCGTCGACGACGGCAGCACGGTCACCCACACCTATGTTTTCGGCGACATCGTCGCCGCGCTGCAGGCCGTGCAGCCCT
>CAIQDO010000489.1 GCA_903870555.1 uncultured Caulobacteraceae bacterium | reverse complement strand
CGCGGCGATCCGGCTGGACGCCATGGCCCAGCGGTCCGAAGTCGCCGGCCGGCGCAACGACCTCAACCGCCGCTGGGGCGTCGCGCCGTCGATCGCGGTCGGTCTCGGCGAGGCGACCACCGTCACCCTGGGCTACCTGCACCAGTCGGAGGACAACATTCCCGACGCGGGTATTCCGTTTCTGGGCAGCGCGCCGGCGCCCGTCCCCCACGACGCCGACTACGGCCTGCCCGGCGACGACCGCACGGCCGCGACCGTCGACGTGGTCACCCTGCGGCTGAGACACCGGTTCGGCGACAGTATCGAGCTGCGCCAGTCGCTGCGCTGGGGCAATTACGACTTCGTCTCCCGCCTGGCCGAACCCTACTACGGCGCCGGGGCGCCGGCGGCCGGCGTCGATCCCGCCACGGTGCGCGTCTATCGCGACCGGCCGAGCGTCGACGGGGTGGTCAAGACGGCGATGAGCGACACCGAGCTGGCCTGGCGCACGACCACCGGGCCGCTGGTCCACAGCCTGGTGGCCGGGGTGGAGCTCGATGAGGAGATCCTCGACCAGCGGCGGTTCGCCAACCAGCTGAACCAGATCGCGCCGACGCCGCTGCTCAACCCCGACCCGAACGCGGCCTTCCCCGGCCATCAGACCACGGTGACCCAGCGCCCGGCCACGCGCACGACGACGGTCAGCGGCATGGTCGGCGACACCGTCGACTGGGGGACGCACTGGACCCTGGCCGCCGCCGTGCGGGTCGACCGCTTCGACGCCCGCTACAGCGAATCGGTGAAGGGAACGCATCTGAGCCGCGTCGACGTGATCGCCTCGCCGCGCGCCTCGCTGACGTGGAAGCCGACGCCGGCCGCCAGCGTCTATTTTTCCTATGGCCAGTCGTACAATCCGTCGGCCGAGAGCCTGTCGCTGTCGACCAAGACCGCCGACCTTGCCCCCGAGCGCGACCGCACCTACGAGCTCGGCGCCAAGCTGGCGGTGCTCGATCGCAGGCTGGCCCTGACCGGGGCGGTGTTCGACACGCGGATGGAGAACGCCCGGGTGATCGACCCGGTCAGCCAGGCCCAGTCCCTGGCCGGCACCCTGGAGGTGACCGGCTTCGAGCTGGGGGCCTCGGGCTATCTGACCCGGCACATCGAGATCCAGGCCGGCTACACCTATCTCGACGCCCGCACGGTGGCCTCCCTGACGCCGGCGCAGATCGGAAAGGAGCTGCCCAACACCGCCCACGACCAGGCCAGCCTGTGGACCACCTATGAGCTGACCGAGGAGACCAAGGCCGGGATCGGCGTCAACTGGCTGGGACGGCGGGCGGCGGACGCGGCCGGCGTCGCCTTCATCCCGGGCTATGTCACCCTGGACGCCATGGCGTCGATCCGGCTCGGGTCGAAGCTGGACCTGCGGCTGAACGCCTACAACCTGACGAACGAGGCCTACTTCAGCAACGCCTACTACGCCTCGGCGGTGGAGAACCACGTCATCCCTGGGGCCGGGCGCACCGTCACCCTCACCGCCACCGTCCGCTACTAGCCGCCGCGCCGCGAAGGAGAGCCGCACATGATCCTGCACATTCCCGGCGTGCTCACCCGCGACGAGGTCGCCGATTTCCGCGCGCGGCTGCTGGCGGCCGAGTGGGTCGACGGGCGGGCCACCGCCGGGCCGCAGTCGGCGCTGGTCAAGGCCAACCTGCAGCTGTCGGTCGCGGCGCCGGAGGCGGCGGCTCTGGGCGGGGAGATCCTCGACCGGCTGGGGCGCCATCAGGCGTTCATCGCCGCCGCCCTGCCCGCCCGCGTCGTTCCGCCGCTGTTCAACCGCTACGAGGCCGGGATGGGCTTTGGCGACCACATCGACAACGCCATCCGCTTCGATGTCTCGGGCGGCCGGCGCTATAGGACCGACCTGTCGGCGACGCTGTTCCTGTCCGACCCCGACGACTACGACGGCGGCGAGCTGCGGATCGAGGACGGCGTCGGCCACCGCTCGGTCAAGCTGCCGGCGGGGGATCTGGCGCTCTATCCGGCCACCACCGTCCACCACGTCACGCCCGTGACCCGGGGCGTGCGGCTGGCGTCGTTCTTCTGGGTGCAGTCGATGGTGCGCGCGCCCGACCAGCGGCAGGTGCTGCGCGATCTCGACCGCGGGGTGATCGACATCCGCGGCGCGCTGGGCGACGACCACCCGGCGGTGGTGCGGCTGACCGGGGTCTATCACAACCTGCTGCGGCAGTGGGCTGAGGCCTAGCCGACGACCTGCGGCCGCATGTCCGCCCGGTCGATGCCCGCCACCACCACCGGGGTCTTCATGGCGTCCCGCCGGAAGGGTTCGCCCAGTTCCTGGTTGAGGATGACCTCGATGAAGGTGGTCACGCCCCTGCCCTGCGCGGCGACCGCCTCGGCCAGCGCCGCCGTCAGCTCCGCCTGGGTGCGCACCGCCACGCCCTCGACGCCGCAGCCGCGGGCCACGGCGGCGTAGCTCATGTTGGGGTTGAGTTCGGTGCCGACGAAATTGTCGTGATACCAGAGCGTGGTGTTCCGCTTCTCCGCCCCCCACTGGTAGTTGCGGAAGATCACCATGGTGATGGCCGGCCAATTCTCCCGGCCGATCGAGCT
>CAIQDO010000488.1 GCA_903870555.1 uncultured Caulobacteraceae bacterium | reverse complement strand
GGCGCCAAGATCGACGCGGCCATCCGCGGCGCCCAGGTTTGGCTGGACATGCGCGAGCGCGGCGAGGATTTCTCGGCCTTCCTGTGGGATTTCGTCGGCGGCGCGCCGATCCAGAACCGATGGACCGCCCTCGGCCAGGTGCCGGCCCAGACGCCGGTCGCCGCCGACATGGCCCGCGCCCTCAAGAAAAAGGGGTTCAACTTCTGCGGGCCGGTGATCACCTACGCCTTCATGCAGGCGGTGGGGATGGTCAACGACCACGTGGTCACCTGTCCGCGACACGCCGAGGTCGCCGCCATGGGCCGCGACCGTGCCTGACCTGTACTACGAATACCGCCATCCGGGCCCGGTGTGTGGCGTCGACGAGGCCGGGCGGGGCCCCTGGGCCGGACCCGTCAGCGCCGGGGCGGTGATCCTGGCGCCCGACGCCCCGATCGAGGGGCTCGACGATTCCAAGAAGCTCACCGCCGGCCGGCGTGAGGCGCTTGCCCGTGAGATCAAGGCCCGCGCCCTGGCCTGGGGGATCGGGTTCGCCTCGGCCGAGGAGATCTGCGCGCTCAACATCCTGCAGGCGACGGCCCTGGCCATGCGCCGGGCGGTGGCGGCGATGCCGGTGGCGCCGGCGTTCGCCCTGGTCGACGGCAACTACGCCTTCGACCTGCCCTGCCCCGTGCGCACCCTCGTCGGCGGCGACGGCCTGTCGGCGTCAATCGCCGCCGCCTCGATCCTGGCCAAGACCGCCCGCGACGCGGTGATGGTGGAGATGGATCGGGTTCATCCCGGCTACGGATTCGCGGCGCACAAGGGCTACGGCGTGCCGGAACACGCCCGCGCCCTGGCCAGCCTCGGGCCCTGCGCCATCCATCGACACACCTGGGCCCCGGTTCGCGCGGCGGTGCGGGTGAACATCACGGTGGCGGAGATGGCGGGGTAGGCTTGCCCCCTCCACCCCTTAGGGTCCCCCACCCCCTTTGGGGGAAGGAGGCTGCCCCGGCGAGGCGCCCGCCTCAGTGCGCCGCCTCCCAGTTCGCCGCAGCGCGGGCTTCGACCAACAGGGGAATGGAGAAATCGACCGCCGGCAGGGCGGCGTGCTGCATCACCCGGCGCGCCACCTCGCAGGTCGCCTCGGCCTCCGCCTCCGGGGCCTCGAACACCAGTTCGTCGTGAACCTGCAGCAGCATCCGCGCCTTGAGGCCGGCGGCCTTCAGGGCGGCGGGCATGCGGATCATCGCCCGGCGCATGACGTCGGCGGCGGCGCCCTGGATCGGCGCGTTGATCGCCGCGCGCTCGGCGAACTGCCGCTCGCCCACGGACTTGGAGCGGATCATCGGGATGTTGATCTTGCGGCCGAACAGGGTGGTGACGAAGCCCTGTTCGCGCACCAGGGCGCGGGTGGCGTCCATATAGCCGCGGATGCCGGGGAAGCGCTCGAAGTAGGTGCGGATATAGGCGGCCGCCTCGTCCTGCGGGATCGACAGCTGGTTGGCCAGGCCGAAGGCGGAGATGCCGTAGACGATGCCGAAGTTGATCGCCTTGGCCCGGCGGCGGATCTCGGCCGGCATGCCCTCGACCGGCACGCCGAAGATTTCCGAGGCGGTCATGGCGTGGATGTCCTGACCCTCGCGGAACGCCCGCTTGAGCTGGTCGATGTCGCCGATGTGGGCCAGCAGCCGCAGCTCGATCTGGCTGTAGTCGGCGCTGATCAGCAGATGGCCCGGCTCGGCGATGAAGGCGGCGCGGATCTTGCGGCCTTCCTCGGTGCGGATCGGGATGTTCTGCAGATTGGGGTCGGACGACGACAGGCGGCCCGTGGTGGTGCTCGCCAGGGCGTAGGCGGTGTGCACCCGGCCGGTGCGCGGCGAGATCGCCGCCGCCAGGGCGTCGGTATAGGTGCCCTTGAGCTTGGACAGCTGGCGCCAGTCGAGCAGCACCCTCGGCAGGGCGTGGCCCTGCACGGCCAGGTCCTCCAGCACCGCCGCGTCGGTGCTCCATACCCCTGTGGCGGTCTTCTTGCCGCCGGTCAGGCCGAGCTCGCCGAACAGCACGTCGCCGATCTGCTTGGGACTGCCGAGATTGAACGGCCGGCCGGCCAGGGCCTGGGCCTGCAGTTCGAACTCCGCCATCCGCATCGAGAAGTCGTGCGACAGGCGCCGCAGCTGGTCCGGATCGACGCGGATCCCCTCACATTCCATCTGCGCCAGAATCGGCGGCAGCGGCCGCTCCAAGGTCTCATAGACGTTGAGCATCTGCTCGCGCACCAGCCGCGGACGCAGCACGTTGTAGAGGCGCAGGGTGACGTCGGCGTCCTCGGCGGCGTAGGCGGTGGCCGGCTCCATGGCCACGTGCTTGAAGCTCTTCTGCGCCTTGCCCGTGCCGGCGACCGCCTTGAAGGGTATCGGCTGGTGGCCGAGCCACAGGGCCGAAAGCTCGTCCATGCCGTGATTGTGCATCCCGGCCTCGAGGACATAGGAGATCAGCATGGTGTCCTCGATCGGCGACACCGCGATCCCGTAGCGCGACAGCACGGCCAGGTCGTACTTGGCGTTCTGCGCCACCTTCAGCACCGCCGGATCCTCGAGCAGCGGCTTCAGGCGCGAGATCACATCTTCCAGCGGCAGCTGGCCGATGTCCGGCGTGGCCTCCAACGCCAGGCCGCCTTCGGACGCCTCATGGCCGACCGGAATGTAGCAGGCCTCGCCCGGGGCCACGGCCAGGGACACCCCGACCAGCGCGGAATTGGCCGAGGACAGGCTGTCCGTCTCGGTGTCGAAGGCGACCGTGCCGACCGTCCGGGCCCGGGCGATCCAGGCGTCGAGCGTCGCCAGGTCGCGGACGCAGGCATAGGCGGTGGTGTCTATGGGGCCGGCGGGCGCGGGTTCGGCGGGCGCCTTCGCCGCCGCGGTCACGGGCGTGGGCAGGCCGTGTCCCATGGATTGCCGGCCGCCGGTCTCGGTGACCCGGCGGGCCAGGGTGCGGAACTCCATCGACTCCAGGAAGGCGGCCAGCACCTCCGGTTCCGGCGACCGCACGGCCAGGCTGTCCACCGGCGCCGGCAGGGGGGTGTCGCGGTCGAGGGTGACCAGCTGGCGCGACAGGCGGATCTGGTCGGCGAAGGCGATCAGGGTCTCTCGGCGCTTGGGCTGCTTGATCTCGCCGGCCCGGGCCAACAGGGTGTCGAGATCGCCGTATTCCAGGATCAGGGCCGAGGCGGTCTTTATGCCGATGCCGGGGGCGCCCGGCACATTGTCCACCGGGTCGCCGCACAGGGCCTGGACGTCGACCACCTTGTCCGGCCCGACGCCGAACTTCTCCACCACCTGATCGTGGCCGATATGGATGTTCTTCATGGTGTCGAGCATCCACACCCGGGGGCCGACCAGCTGCATCAGGTCCTTGTCGGAGGAGATGATCACCACCTCGCCGCCGGCCTCGCTGACCTGGTGGGCGTAGGCCGCGATGACGTCGTCCGCCTCCCAGCCCGGCTGTTCGATGCTCGGAATGCCGAAGGCGCGGGTGGCCTCGCGCACCAGGGGGAACTGCGGCACGAGGTCTTCCGGGGCCGGCGGGCGGTGGGCCTTGTAGCCGTCGTAGAGGGCGTTGCGGAACGTCTTCTCCGAATGGTCGAACACCACGGCCAGGTGGGTGGGGGCCTCCGGCGAGGCCTTCATGTCGACCAGCAGCTTCCACAGCATGTTGCAGAAGCCCTGCACCGCCCCCACCGGCAGGCCGTCGGACTTGCGCGTCAGAGGCGGCAGGGCGTGGAAGGCGCGAAAGATGAAGCCCGATCCGTCCACCAGATAGAGGCGGATGGCGGGGCCGTCCTGGGTGAGGGGCCGCGGGCCGGCGTCGAGGGTCTCGGTCATGGGGACAGGATAGGCGCGGGCGGGCGCGGCGTCACCCGGGGATGGGGCGCCACCTCGCACGGCTCCGCTTCCCCGCCTTCCGGGTCCGTGCCATGCTTGGCTCAGGAACACGCCAACCAGGTGAGGAAACGGGATCATGCTTCAAGCCAATCCGATCGCGGCGCCGCCATGCTGATCGCGGTTCTGGCCGCCCTGGCGGTCGCAGGTCCGGCCGCGCCCGGCGTGGAGGTTCAGGGGGTGGTGGTGAAGCCGGCCGCGCCGATCGGCGCGCCGGTGGTGATGGGCGACGACGACGGCTGGATCTACAAGCCGCCAAACGCCCAGATCCTGTCGGTGTGGCCGGAGGCCGCCTATCGCGCCCGGATCAGCGGCAAGGCGACGCTCGATTGTCTGATCGACGCCCACGGCCTGGCCGAGGACTGCAAGGTGATCTCCGAGACACCGGCCGGCAAGGGCTTCGGCTCGGCGGCCCTGCTGCTGCGGCCGACCTTCAAGCTCAAGCCGGCCATCGGCCCCGATGGGCCGATGGAGGTGATGCGCTCGGTGACCATCCTGTTCAACGCCGAGGACAACGACGACATCTCCTTCTCCATGCGCGGCACCGACATGGGCACCCGCGAGATCAAGATGAACGGAACCCTGCCCGAGATGCGCTCGGTGATCATGCTCGACCACCCGGTGTGGGCGCGGGCGGCCAGCTTCGCCGAGTTGGCCCGGGCCTATCCGGCCAAGGGCGGCGGGGTCGAGGGCTTCGCCGTGGCCCATTGCCGGGTCGAGCGCGCGGGCGACCTGAGCGCCTGCGAGGTGCGCAAGGAGCTGCCGGCCGATCGCGGCTTCGGCCCCGCGGCCATCCTTCTGGCCGGCCATTTCCGGGCCCAGGTCAATCCGGCGGACAT
>CAIQDO010000487.1 GCA_903870555.1 uncultured Caulobacteraceae bacterium | reverse complement strand
TGACGCCAAGCCAGATCTTCGGCCGTCTGATCGCCAATGGGCAAGTGTTCCTGGTCAATCCGGGCGGCGTCTACTTCGCGGACGGGGCCACCGTCGACGTCGCCGGTTTGGTGGCGACGTCCTCCAGTCTTGACAACGCCGAGTTCATGGCGGGCGCGAACAGCTTCGACAGCCGCGGGGCCCAGGGTTCGGTCATCAACGAGGGGAGCCTGACCGCGCGATCCGGCGGCTACATTGCCCTGATGGCGCCCACGGTTCGCAACACAGGCGTCATCACCGCGAGCCTGGGCATGGTCGCCCTGATGGCCGGTGACTCCTACACCTTGCGAATCGACGGGGCCAACACCTTGGCAGACGTGATCGTCTCGCCGGCCACGATGCAGGCCCTGGTCGAAAACGGCGGGGCGGCCCGAGCCGACGGCGGCAGGATCCTGTTGTCCGCCCAGGCGGCGGATCACCTTCTTGGGGGCGTGGTCAGGACCACCGGCGACCTGGAGGCTGACGGCATCGACGCCACTGGCGGCGTAATTCGCCTCGTCGCCAGCGATCACGTCGTGGTCGGCGGCGTCTTGAGCGCCCGTGGCGGAACAACCGGGGGCGATGGCGGCCTCGTGGAGACGTCGGCGACATCGGTGGAGGTGGCGGCGAACGCGGTCATCGACACCCAGGCGCCCAAAGGGCAGCCCGGCCAGTGGCTCGTTGATCCGACCACTTTCACCGTCGCGGCCTCCGGTGGCAATATCACAGGCGCGCAACTGGCTTCCGAACTGACGACCACCCGCGTCGTCATCCAAACGACGTCCGGCGACATCGCCGTCAGCGATCCCGTGACCTGGTCGAACAACGGCCTGACGCTCGACGCCGCGGGCGCCATCGACATCATCGCCCGCATGGCGGCGATCGCCGCGCCGCTCACAATGACCTCCGGCGCGGGCGCGATCGCTATGGGCCTCTCCGGCTCCGGCTTCACGGGCAAGATCGATTTCCTGCAGGCCGACGGAATCACACCGCGGTCCGGATCGGGGTTTCTGGCCATCGACGGGGCTCCCTACACTGTGATCACGGCGCTCGGCGCGGCTGGAAGCCTGACGGGCGCCGATCTGCAAGGCGTGAACGGGGCGCTCAAGGCGCGGTATGCCTTGGGCTCCGATATCGACGCCACGGTAACCTCCACATGGGACGGCGGCGCGGGTTTCACGCCGCTAGGCGGTGTGCCCTTCGCATTCCTTGGAACGTTCAACGGCCTGGGCCACACGATCACAGGCCTGTCGGTCAATCGACCGACCCAGGATTATGTTGGGCTGTTCGGCCTGGCCATAAACGCCTCGGTAAGCAACATCGGTCTGGAGAAGGCCGATATCATCGGTCGCGGCGAGGTCGGCGATGACCTTGCGGTCGAGCGCGCATTTCGCGGCTTTCAGGCCTTCCATGAAACGGCTGTAGGTCAGGCCGGCTTCGCGGGCGGCGGCATTGATGCGAATCTGCCAGAGGTAGCGGTAATTGCGCTTCTTGGTCTTGCGATCGCGGTAGGCATATTGACGACCGTGGTCAACGGCGTCGGAGGCGTAGCGGTAAAGTTTGGAACGTTTAAGGCGGAAGCCTTTGGCCGCCGTCAACATCCGTTTGCGACGTTTGCGGGAAGCGGGAGAATTAGTGACACGCATGGTTCGTTAAATAGTTGTGTGGTTAAATATAAGATTCTTCAGTGGCTAAACGGAAGATTCTGGGTGATGCGATAGAGATCGGTCGCATGCAAAGTCTTGGCCTTGCCGAGACGGCGGCGGCGTTTGGCGTTTTTTGATTGAGCCAAGTGGCGGCGGCCAGCGGGAAAGCATTTGGCTTTACCGGTGCCGGTGATTTTGAACCGCTTGGAGACGGATTTTCTGGTCTTAATACCTTTGGGGCGTCGCATAAATAGTTATAAAAAGAGCGCGAACTTTACCGGTTCGCGCTCTATGGGGCAAGCGTGAATTTAAATTAAATTGGTTGGCTACGGCAGATTGGTGGAAATATTCAACGGCATGCCGGATGGCTTGGTCACGTCTATCGGCGCGCCGGCGTTGAGCTGGGCCAGCACGGAATCGGAAATGTCTGTGGAAGCGTCGCTGAAAACCACTAAAGCTGTTCCACTAGTGC
>CAIQDO010000486.1 GCA_903870555.1 uncultured Caulobacteraceae bacterium | reverse complement strand
CTGTCGGGCGGGGCGAGTCAGGAGCTTTGGGCGTTCGACGTCGAGTCTGAGGGTGAGCGGCGGGAGCTGATCCTGCGACGAAATCCCGGCGGCAGCGTCAAGCGCGAGACGGCGGCGGGGATGGAGACCGAGGCGCGGCTGATCGAGCTGGCGCGGGAGACCGGCACGCCGGTGCCCGAAGTCGTGCATGTGTTCGCGCCCGAGGAGGGGCTGGGCTCGGGGTTCCTGATGACGCGGATCCCCGGCGAGACCCTGGCGCGGCGGCTGCTGCGCGACGCCGAATACGCGGGCGCCCGGCCAGTGCTGGCCGGCCAGCTCGGCGCGGCGGCGGCGCATATCCACCAGATCGATCCGGCCCGGGCCGGCCCGCTGCGGACGAGCACGGTCGAAAGCAGTTTCGAGCACACCTACGCCCTCTACCAGGCCAATGGCGGGCGCCGCCCGGTGGTGGAATGGGCGTTCCGCTGGCTGCGCGAGCACCGGCCGCCGGAAGTCGCCGAGCCGCGCGTGATCCACGGCGACATGCGCAACGGCAATATCATCGTCGGGCCGGAAGGCCTGCGGGCGGTGCTGGACTGGGAAATCGTCCACCTCGGCGATCCGATGGAGGACCTGGCCTGGATCTGCGTGCCGTCCTGGCGGTTCGGGGCGATCGACAAGCCGGCCGGCGGCTTCGGTTCGCGGGAGGAGCTTTGGGCGGGTTGGGAGTCGGTGTCCGGCCGCCCGGTCGACCGCGAGCGCGCCCGGTTCTGGGAGGTGATGGGCACGCTGCGCTGGGGCCTCAGCTGCGCGATGATGGCCCGCGAGGTGCGCGAGGGCGAACGCTCGGTGGAGAAGGCGGCCATCGGCCGGCGGGCGTCGGAGACCGAGATCGACCTGATGGCCATGCTGGCCCCGCCCGGAGGGCGCCCCCTTGTATAGGCCCGGAGGGCGTCCCTTTGTATGATCAGCCGACAGCCTCCGAACTGCTCGAGGCGGTGTCCCATTTCCTCAGCGCCGAGGTCTCGCCGCAGCTGACCGGCCGGCTGGCGTTCCACGCCCGGGTGGCGGTCAATGTGCTGGAGCTGGTGCGGCGCGAACTGGCCATCGGCCCGGCGGCGGTGGCCGGCGAGGCGGCGCGGCTGAAGGCCCTGCTGGGGCAGGACGGCCCGCTCGCCGACCAGGAACAGGCGCTGTGCGAGCGCATCGCCGCCGGCGACGTCGATCCGAACGACCCCGCCCTTATCGCCCACCTGTGGGCCACGACCCTGGACACCCTGGCGGTGGACCAGCCGAACTACGCCACCTACCGCCAAGCCGTGGTCGAGACCGCCCGCGCCGCCGAACCCAAGACCTGAGGAATCGCCGCCATGGATTTCAACGTTCCCGCCGACCTGACCACCTATCTTGCGGAGCTGGACGCCTTCATCGAGGCCGAGATCAAGCCGCTGGAGCAGGAGAACGACAACATCCGCTTCTTCGACCACCGGCGGGAGTGGGCGCGCACCGACTTCGACAACAACGGCCTGCCGCGCCCCGAATGGGAGGCGCTGATGCGTGAAGCCAAGAAGCGGGCGGACAAGGCCGGCCACTACCGCTTCTGCCTGCCCGAGGAGTTCGGCGGCAAGGCCGGCTCGAACCTGTGGATGACAGTGATCCGCGAGCACCTGGCGGCGAAGGGCCTGGGCCTGCATTACGACCAGCAGACCGAGCACGCCATCGTCGGCAACCACCCGTTCATCGTCATGTTCCGTGACTTCGGCACCCAGGCGCAGAAGGACGAGTTCATCTTCGGCATGCTGGAGGGCACGCGGCGAGTGACCTTCGGCCTGACCGAGCCCTATCACGGCTCCGACGCCACCCACATGGAGACCCGGGCAGTCCCAGAGGTGCGCAACGGCATGCCGGGCTTCCTGATCAACGGCGAGAAGATGTGGACCACCGGCATGCACACGGCGACCCACTGCGCCCTGTTCTGCCGCACCGACGGCGCCGATGGCGCGGCCAAGGGCATCACCTGCCTGCTGGCGCCGGCCCGCGACGAGGGGGTGAAGGTCGAGCAATATATGTGGACCTTCAACATGCCCACCGACCACCCGCGGGTGAGCTTCAGCGACGTCTGGGTTCCCGAGTCGGCGATGTTCGGCCCTCCCGGCGGCGGACTGCCGCTGGCCCAGTCGTTCGTCCACGAGAACCGCATCCGCCAGGCGGCTGGCTCGCTGGGGTCGGCGGTCTATTGCATCGAGCAGAGCGTCAAATACGCCCGCGCCCGCAAGCCGTTCGGCAAGCCGCTGAGCGACAACCAGGCGATCCAATGGCCGCTGGTCGAGCTGGCGACCCAGTGCGAGATGCTGCGGCTGCTGATCCGCAAGACCGCCTGGGAGATGGACCAGATGCCCCATCCGGAGGTTGAGAAGCGCATCTCGGACAAGGTGTCGATGTGCAACTACTGGGCCAACCGCCTGTGCTGCGAGGCCGCCGACCGGGCGATGCAGGTGCACGGCGGCATCGGCTATTCGCGGCACAAGCCCTTCGAACACATCTACCGCCACCACCGTCGCTACCGCATCACCGAGGGGTCGGAAGAGATCCAGATGCGCAAGGTGGCCGCCTTCCTGTTCGGCTACATGGGTCCGCGCAAGAAGGAGCTGTCGGCGATCACCTGGGACGACGTCGACTACCGCAAGGGGCATTAGCGCGGCCCGGTGGTGGCGGGCGGAACAGGGAAAGGCTAGGCTCGCTCCGGGAAACGGGGGAGGCCTTGTGATGAAGACGATCGCGGCGCTGGGGTTTGCGCTTGGCATCGGGCTCGCGGCGACGACGGCGGCGGGGCAGACGGTGACGATCGACACCGGGGCGCTGAAAGGCGCGATGGCCGGGGACGTGGTCAGCTTCAAGGGGATTCCCTTCGCCGCCCCGCCGATCGGGCCGCTGCGCTGGCGGGCGCCGGCGACCGCCGCCAAATGGGGCGGGACGCGGGACGCTACGCGCTATGGCGCGGTGTGCATGCAGACGCTGTCGAAGGACAACGGTGTCGGTCCGGGTCCCGCCAGCGAGGACTGCCTGACCCTGAACGTGTTCTCGCCCGCCGGCGCGAAGACGCTGCCGGTGATGGTGTGGATCCACGGCGGCGGCCTGGTCAACGGCTCGGGCACCGCCGACCTCTATGACGGCTCGGCCCTGGCCCGGCAGGGCGTGGTGGTGGTGACCCTCAACTATCGCCTCGGCCGGTTCGGCTTCTTCGCCCATCCGGCCCTGACCGCCGAGGCGGCCGGCGCGGCGCCGCTGGCCAACTACGGCCTGCTCGACCAGGTCGCCGCGCTGAAGTGGGTCGGACGCAATATCGCGGCGTTCGGCGGCGACCCGAAGGCGGTGACGATCTTCGGCGAGTCGGCCGGGGGCATGTCGGTCAACCGGCTGATGATGATGGACGAGGCCAAGGGCCTGTTCGTCAGGGCCATCGTCGAGTCCGGCGTAGGCCGCGAGCGCAGCCAGACCCTGAAAGAAGCCGAGAGGGCCGGCGCCACGTTCGCCGGCAAACTGGGCGTCACGTCGAACGACCCGGCCGCCCTGCGCGCCATTCCCGCGGGCGCCATCATCGCCGCCGGAGACCCGGACATCTTCACCGGCGAGCTGCCGATCCTGGACGGAGAGATGCTCGGCGAGAACGCCGACCAGGCCTTCGCCGCCGGCCGGATGGCCAAGGTCCCGTACCTTGCGGGGTCGAACAGCCTGGAGATCCCCGGCGCCTTCCTGGGCCCGCGGTTCGAGAGGATGCTGGCGCCCATGTCGGCCGACCACCTCGCCGCGATCCGGCGCGCCTACGACTCCGAGGCGACGTTCAGGAACCACGTCGGGTCCGACATCCTGTTCGGCGAGCCTGCCCGCGCCCTGACCGCCGACGTGGCCCGCACGGGCGCGCCGGCGTACCTTTACCGCTTCTCGGTGCTGTCGGCCGGCGCGCCGAAGATGCTGACCGGCGCGCCGCACGCCTCCGACCGGCAATATGTCTTCAAGACCCTGAACGCCTCGCCCTGGCCGACCGACGCCCGCGACGCGGCCCTGGCGGAGACGATCAGCGCCTACTGGGTCGCCTTCGCCAAGACCGGCGATCCCAACGGCCCCGGCCGCCCGGCCTGGCCGCGCTACGACGCCGCCGACCGGCTGATCGACTTCACCAACGACGGGCCGGTCGCCAAGGTCACCCCCGACGCGGCCTCGCTCAACGCCATCGCCGCGGCGCGGAAGTAGGGAGGCGCCAGGATGATCGAAGCGACCTGCCACTGCGGCGCCGTCCACATCACCCTGGAGACGGCGCCCGCCGAGGTGACCGACTGCAACTGCTCGATCTGCCGCCGCTATGGGGCGCTGTGGGCCTATGACTCCCCCCGGCGCGTTCAGGTGACGCCGCCGGAAGGCGCGACGGACATCTATGTGCGGGGCGAGCGGTTGATCGAATTCCATCGCTGCAAGACCTGCGGCTGCGTCACCCATTGGACGGCGGTGGACACGTCCATCGACAGGATGGGCGTTAACGTCCGGCTGATGCCGCCGGAGGTGCTGGCCGCCGCGCGGGTGAAACACCTCGACGGCGCCGACACCTGGACCGAGCGGTACGACTCTTGAAAACCGACCCTGCCCTGCCCGAACTGCCGCCCGGCGCCTTCGAGCGGGTCGACGACGGCGACGATCTCGATTTCTACGCCCAGCCGCGGCTTGTCACCCATATCGACGACGGGGCGATCGGCGCCCTGACGGACTTCTATCGTCAGCTGTTGCCGCCCGGCGGCGACCTGCTGGACCTGATGAGCAGCTGGGTCAGCCACCTGCCGGCCGACATCGCCTTTGGCCGGGTGGTCGGCCATGGCATGAACGCCGCCGAACTGGCCGCCAATCCCCGCCTGACCGAACGCTTCGTCCAGGACCTCAATCGCCAGCCCGTGCTGCCCCTGGCCGACGCCGGCCTGGACGCGGCGATGATCTGCATGGGGGTGCAGTATCTGCAACAGCCCCTGGCGGTGCTGCGGGAACTGGCGCGCGTCCTTCGCCCTGGCGCGCCGCTGGCGGTCAGCTTCTCGAACCGCTGCTTTCCGACCAAGGCGGTAGCGGTCTGGCGCGCGCTGGACGGCGTCGGCCACGCCCGGCTGGTGGAATACTACCTCGGCCGGGCCGGCTTCGAGACCATCGAGATTCATGGCCTCGACGAGGGTCGCCGGGGCGACCCCCTGACCGTGGTGGTCGGTCGGACGGCGCCCTACCAGGCATAGGCTTCCGGCGCCGGGCCGCCCGGTCCGGGGAAGATGGCGTCGAGGCGCTTCAGGGTCTCACCGTCCAGAACGATGTCCAGGGCCTTCAGGCTGCTGTCGAACTGGGCGAGGGTGCGCGGGCCAATCACCGGGGCGGTGACGCCCGGACGGCCGGCCACCCAGGCCAGGGCGACGTCGGCGGGGGCGTGGCCGAGCTCGGCGCACAGGACCTGGAAGTCGTCCACCGCCGAGGAACCGGGCAGGAAGGCGCGACGGCCACGCTCGTTGTCGAGCGGCTTGCCGCCCAGCAGGCCGCCGCCGAGCGGGCTGTAGGGCAGGAAGGCCATGCCATAGGCCTGGGCGGCGGGGAGAACCTCCAGCTCGACCGTGCGCTTGGAGAGGTTGTAGACGCTCTGCTCGGAGACCAGCCCGAGGCCATGACGCGCCCTGGCCGTCTCCTGGGCCTGGGCGATGTGCCAGCCGGCGAAGTTGGACGAGCCGACGTAGACGACCTTGCCCTGGGCCACGAGCAGCTCGAACGCCTGCCAGATCTCCTCCCAGCGCACGTTCCGGTCGACGTGGTGCATCTGATAGAGGTCGAGGTGGTCGGTGTTCAGCCGCTTGAGGCTGGCCTCGCAGGCCTCGCGGATGTGCCGCGCCGACAGGCCGCGTTGGTTGGGTCCGACCCAGGCGCCCGAGCGTTTGGCCGGATCGGCCGAGCCCCATTCCATCGGCGCCGAATAGCATTTGCTGGCCAGGACGGTCTTTTCCCGCCGGCCGCCGCCCAGGGCGAACCAGCGCCCGAGAAGGGCCTCGGTCTGGCCGGCGTTGTAGTTGTCGGAGGTGTCGACAAAGTTAATCCCGGCCTCGAAGGCGGCGTCGAGAATGGCGAAGCTGGCGGCCTCGTCGGTCAGCCAGGAGAAATTGACCGTGCCCAGGCCCAGGGGGCCGATCATCAGGCCGGTCGATCCGAAGCGCTTGTAGGTCATGGGGCGGCTCCTCAACCGGCGGCGCGGGCGGCGGCGCCGGCGCGGATGATCTGGATCTGGCCGCGTTCCTCGAGCTCGATGGCCGATTCGAACGACGGGATCTCCAGGGTGGCGTCGAAGGTGCGCTTGGAGACGCGCAGGGCGTCGGGCGAGGCCTTGAGCATGTCGTCGGCCAGGCCGTGGCCATAGGCGCCGAGCTCCGCGTCGGGGACGACGCTGGACACAAGGCCCGTGCGCAGGGCTTCCGCCGCGCCCATCGGCCGGCCGGTCAGCAGCATCTCCCGGGCGCGGGACAGGCCGATGGTCCGCTGCAGCCGCCAGCTGACGCCAAGCTCGGTGGCCGACAGGCCGATCTTGATGAAGGCCGGGTGGAACACCGCGCTCTCGCCGGCGACGATGATGTCGGCCGCCAGGACCATGGCCAGGCCGCCGCCTGCCGCGGCGCCCTGGACCAGGGCGACGATCGGCTGGGGACAGCGGCGCATGGCGCGCAGCAGGTCGCGCAGGCCCCAGTCGCCATTGGGTCCGTCGCGCAGCCGGTCCGGCGTGCCGCCGGCCTTGAGATCGGCCCCGGAACAGAACGCCCGCCCGGCGCCGGCCAGCAGGATCACCCGCGTGTCGAGGTCGCGGCGCTTGGACTCGAAATAGGCCAGCAGGGTGTCGGCCAGGGGCTGGTCGAGGGCGTTGAGGCGCGTGGGGCGGTTGAGGGTGACGGTCTCCACGGCGCCGGCGCGGTCGACGCGGAGGATTTCAGTTTCGGACATCGAGTGGGCTTTCGTGTTGAAATTCATGGTGTTGCGCCCCCTCCACCGCCTTCGGCGGTCCCCCTCCCCCGTTTCACGGGGGAGGATTTGAGAGGCCCGTCATCCTCCCCTGCGAAGCGGGGGAGGTGTCGGCGCTGCCGACGGAGGGGGCGAACGGCGTTCCGGTTCAGTAGCTCTTCGGCAGATCCAGCACCTTTTCGGCGATGAAGCTGAGGATCAATTGTTCGGTGATCGGGGCGATGCGGGTGATGGCGACTTCGCGGTAGAGGCGTTCGACGTGGTATTCCTTGGCGTAGCCGAAGCCGCCATGGGTGGCGATGGCCTGCCAGGCGGCGTCGTGGCCGGCGCGGCCGCCGAGGAACTTGGCGGCGTTGGCCTCCGCCCCGCACGGCAGGCCGGCGTCGTAGAGTTTGGCGGCGTGCAGGGCCATCCGCCAGGCGCTCTCGAGATACATCCACTTCTCGGCCAGGGGATGCTGGATGCCCTGGTTCTGGCCGATCGGCCGGTCGAAGACGATGCGTTCGCGGGCGTAGTCGGCGGCGCGGCGGATGCAGTCGGAGCCGATGCCGATCCCTTCCGCCCCCACCAGGATGCGCTCGGGATTGAGGCTGTGGAGGATGTAGGAGAAGCCCTTGCCCTCCTCGCCGATCCGGTCTTCTTCGGGCACGAACAGGCCGTCGATGAAGATGGCGTTCGAATCCACCGCCTTGCGGCCCATCTTAGGGATGCGGTGGACGTCGATGCGGGCGCGGTCGAGGTCAGTGTAGAAGATGGTGATGCCGTCGGTGGGTTTGGCGCAGTCCTCGAACTTCGTCGTCCGCGTCAGCAGCATGATCTTGTTGGCCACCTGGGCGGTGGAGGTCCACACCTTCTGACCGTGGACGACGTAGCCGCTGGGCACCTTCTCGGCGAAGGTCTTGATCCGCGTGGAGTTGAGCCCCGCGTCCGGCTCGGTGAAGCCGAAGCAGCACTGGTCCTCGCCGGCGATCAGCGGCGGCAGCCAGCGTTCCTTCTGATGCGGGGTGCCCTTGACCACGATCGGGTGCGGCCCAAACAGGTTGATGTGCACCGACGACGCCGCCGCCATGCCGCCGCCGTGGCTGGCCACCTCGCGCATCATCACCGCCGCCTCGGTGACGCCGAGACCCGCGCCGCCGTAGTCCTCCGGCATGGTGATGCCAAGCCAGCCGGCCTTGGCCATGGCCTGGTGGAAGTCGAAGGGGAACAGGCCGTCGTCGTCGCGGGCGTACCAGTAGTCGTCGTCGAAGCGGGTGACGACGGCCCGCACCCCCTCGCGCAGGGCCTCGTGGTCCTCGTCTTCGACGTCGTTCAAGTCATCGATCATGGCGGCCGTTTCCCGAGTGGCTCTGGTGATTTGCGGCCAAGTATCGGCTAACGCGGGGGGCGCTGGAAGGGCGCAATGGGGCGCAGCCCGGCGCGGACGGGCGCGGCTCGGGCGCATGTTGGGCGCAAGATGGCGCGCATTGGCGCGGATTGGCGCGGCGGGGCGCGGAAAGGCGCGTCCGGGACCTTCGCGATTTCGCTCAAGCTATTGACCAGGAATATTTTTCTATCAGCGCACGCCCGCCCGCTCCCAAGGCAGGCGCGGATCGAGTGTTCACGATGTCGAAGACCTGAGTAAGATTGCATTATGTAACTTTTTCGCTAGTTTGCAAGGGGAACCGGCGCGCGTCCGACGGCAGGAGACGAGGCCATCCATGGACGTGCTCACTTTTCGGGACGCCAGAGCCCGCCTCGGGGCGGTGATTGGAACACCCGGCGTCCGGGAGGTCTGTATGGTGTCACTTGACACCGAACAGCCCTATGCCTAGGTGAGACCGTGAGAATTCGGAACGTCATCCACAAAGGGTTGCGGCGGTTCATCGCGGACGACGACGCCAGCGGGTTGCAGCCCGCCGTGGTGGCGAAGGTCCGCCGCATGGTCTCGTTTCTCCAGGACATGGAGCGCGAGGACGAGTTGCGGGCGGTCCCGAGTTGGAAGGCTCATCAACTCACCGGCGACCGTAAGGGCGTCTGGAGCCTGTTCGTGACGAAGAACTGGCGAATGACGTTTCGGATCGACCGGGACGAGATCGAGATCATCGACCTGGACTACGAGGACTACCGCTAGGAGGCGACCATGAACGCGATCACTGGCATTCGCATGAAGCGGCCCGCCCACCCCGGTGGGTTCGTCAAGCATGAGATCATCGACCCGCTCGGCCTGTCGGTCACACGCGCGGCCGAGGTGCTGGGCGTGACGCGGGCGACGCTGTCCACCTTGCTGAACGAGCGCGCCCACCTCTCACCCGACATGGCGATACGGATCGAGAAGGCGTTCGGCGTGTCGATGGAGACGTTGATGCGGATGCAGAACACCTATGACATCGCGCAGGCGCGCGGGCGGGCCGGGGAAATCGACGTCGCGCCGTTCGACGCCGGCGCCGAACCGCAGACGCCGGGCGCATGATGCACGGCAGAATGCCAGCCATCGTTGGCGCGGCCAGGATCACGGCGCATGGACGGTCCTTGCGCGCTTCCTCCCGCCGGACGTCGAATTCGTGTCGCCAGAAGAAGGCGTATCGAACGACCAGACCCGGACTGGGCGGCGGGATCTCCACCTCAATCGTCGAGGAGGGCGTTCAAATGATCGTGCTCCGCCGCGACCCGTGACTGGTCGATCATCGCCAGCTCCTCGTCCGTCAGCTCCTCGATCCGGCGAGCTCGAGGCGCGTAGCGACTGATGCGCTCGAACTCCTCGGCCGACAGGAGGACCAGGCGGTCTCGGCCGTTGCGGGTGATGGTCACCGGTTCGCTCAGCGCCTTGTCGCTCAGCATGCCGTATTTCTTCAGGAACTCGGCCGAAGACACCCGCATAATTCGTCACTTTCAGAAGACTCGAATGTTTCGGAATGTGGGACGACGGTTCCCGATTGTCCAGCTTGGCCCGACGTTGGAGTCCCGGATGTGAAACGGAAGGGCGAACTCAAACCGGCCGTCGCGCCACACGCCTGCCTTGCCGATTTTTGTGATCGCGCCTAGCCATGACGCCATGAGCAAGACGAACTTCTCCCTGCCCGAGAGGCTCAAATCGTTCGTCGACGATCGGGACCGACAACACCTGCGTGGCCTGCTCCTGGCGGGCGGGACCTCGGCGCCAATGGAGGCGGTCGATAAGGCCTATTTCGACGGCCTGCGGGCGCGCGCGAAACGAGGCCGCGCAGAGTGACGGTCTGACCGGGCGCGGCGCCTTTGGTAGTTAGGGTTCGCCTGAGAGATCGTCGAAGAAAGCCTTGTCGGCGTCGAGACCTTTGGGTGGCCGCTCCGGCCCATTGTTACGCAGGGCGGCGATGCGCTCGCGCAGCGGCGGCGCATCCTCCAGACTCCACCGCCGGATCCGGTCCAGCTCCGCCGCCGTGAACACGCCCGCGCGGTGAAGGGCGAGAAACTCCTCGGACACCCCCACCCCGAACACCAGGGCGTCGTCGCTGTTGATCGTCACGCGCACGCCGGCGTCGTAGAGCGCGCGGATCGGATGGTCCTCCAGCCGCGCGACGCGGCCGAGCAGCAGGTTCGAGGTCGGGCAGACGTTGAGGGGAATGGCGTGGTCGGCGAGGAACCGCATCACGGCCGGAGAGTCGGCGGCGGCGATGCCGTGCTGCACCTCGTCCAATTCGAGCGTCTCCACCGCCCGCCAGACATCGTCGGCGGTTCCCCACTCGCCGACATGGGCCTTCAGCCGCAGGCCTTGGGCCTTGCAGGCGCGGTAGAGCGGCTGAAACACCGCGATCGGCTGGGCGTGCTCTTCACCGGACAGGTCCAGGGCGCGCCAGCGGCCGGCCTCCAGGAACGGCGTCAGCCAATGCCAGAGCCAAGAACGTTTGCAGTGCCGCGAGAAGCCGAGTTGCGGAATCCAGTCGATCTCTGGCGCGATGGCCTGCCGGGCCGCCTCGATGCCGGCGAACAGCTCGGCGGCGTCGCCGACGTCCTGGGTGATCATCCAGACATCGTCGCCGAACGCCACGCGGGTCAGGCCGTCGCGGCGGGCCCGGGCGAAGGCGCCCTCCCACCCCAGGCGCCGGCCGTCGCGGCCCTTGAACAGGTCGGCGACATTGGCGGCGGTCCAGGCGTCCATCTCCGCCAGGGCGG
>CAIQDO010000485.1 GCA_903870555.1 uncultured Caulobacteraceae bacterium | reverse complement strand
TTCTCCCCAAATCGGACCTCCACATGCGCCTCAGACAGATCGCCCTGGCCTCCAATGACCTCGAAGCAGCCACCCATGGCCTGGCCGAGGTGTTCGGCCTGAAGGTCGCCTTCAACGACCCGCACATCCACCATTACGGCCTGAAGAACGCGGTCATCCCCGCCGGAGCCGGGTTTCTTGAGGTGGTGCAGCCGATCGCCGAGGGCGCTTCGGCCGGGCGGTTCCTCGCCAAACGCGGCGGGGACGCCGGCTATATGGTCATCCTGCAGACCGCCGACGCCGAGGCCGAGCGGGCGCGGGTGGTGGCCCAGGGCGTGCGCGTCGTCGACGACATCGACAGCGCCGCCTATCGCTGCGCCCATTTTCACCCGGCAGACTTCGGGGGCATGCTGGTGTCGTTCGACCAGCAGCGCACCACAGACGACTATCTCGATCCCTATGGCGACTGGTGGCCTGCGGGGCAGGACTGGCGCGCGGCGCGGACCGGCGTGGTGCTCGACCTGCTAGGCCTGACCCTGTCCAATCCCGATCCGGCCGCCCTTGCGGCGCTGTGGTCGCTGCGGCTGGCCACGCCCCTCGATTCCGCCAACCCCCTGCGCCTGCCGCTCGACCGCGGCGTGATCCATTTCTGTGAGGGCGACTCGCCGATGACCTGGATCAGCCGCGTCGACCTGCAGGTGACCGACGTCGACGAAGCGCTCGACCGGGCCCGGGCCGACAGCCTGGATGTTGACGAGGACGGCGGAGTGCTGATCGGCGGCGTGCGCTTCCGGGCCGTGGCGTGAGTGGGGCCGATCCCGCCCTGTCCGCCTGGAGGTCGATGGTCGATCTGGATCGCCTGTCGGCCTGGATGGACGCCAAGGGCCTGACCCCCGGCGCCATCGAGGAGGCGGCGCGGCCGCCCGGCGGCACCCAGAACCTGCTGCTGAAGTTCCGCCGCGGCGACCGCTGGTTCATGCTGCGCCGCCCGCCGCTGCATCCGCGGATGAACGGCAGCGAGACCATGCGCCGGGAAGCGCGGGTGTTGGCCGCCCTGGCCGGGACCGACGTGCCGCATCCGAGGCTGATCGCCGCCTGCCCGGAGGAGGATGTGCTCGGCGCGGCCTTTTACCTGATGGAGCCGGTCGACGGCTTCAACCCGACCGTTGGCCTGCCGGCCCTGCACGCCGGCGATCCCGCCATCCGCCGCGAGATGGGCTTCGCCCTGGTCGACGGCATCGCCGCCCTCGGCCGGGTCGACCACGTGGCCGCGGGCCTGGGCGATTTCGGCCGCGTCGACGGCTTCCTGGAGCGCCAGGTCGGGCGGTGGCAGAAGCAGCTGGCCTCCTACGCCGAATACGAGGGTTGGGCCGGTCCCGGCGAGATCGACGGCGTCGACCGCGTCGCCGCCTGGCTCGACGCCCACCGGCCTGAGACGTTCAAGCCGGGGATCATCCACGGCGACTACCACCTGGCCAATGTCCTCTACCGGTTCGACGGGCCCAAGTTGGCGGCGATCGTCGACTGGGAGCTGACCACCATCGGCGATCCCCTGCTCGACCTGGGCTGGATTCTGGCCACATGGCCGCTGGAGGGCGTGCGGACCACCTCGACCTCGGTCACCCCCTGGGACGGCTTCCCCAAGGCCTCCGAACTGGTAGAGCGCTACGCCGGCCAGACCACTCGCGATATGGCCGCGATGAACTGGTACGCCGTGCTGGCCTGCTACAAGCTCGGCATCATTCTCGAAGGCACCCATGCACGCGCCGCCGCCGGCAAGGCGGAGAAGGCCACCGGCGACGCCCTGCACGCCCAGACCCTCAGCCTGTTCCAGCGCGCCCTGATGTGGATCGACGCATGAACGACGCCCCCCTGAACACCGTGCTGATCGTTGGCGCCAGCGGGGTGATCGGCGCCTCGGCGGTCGCCCATTTCGCCGGCCTGCCGGGCTGGACGGTCATCGGCCTGTCGCGCCGCGCGCCCGACGTCGACGCAGGCGTGGCCTTCGAACATCTCGCCCTCGATTTGAACGACGCCGCCGCCTGCGAGGCCGCCGTCCCCGGCCTCGGGGCCGTCACCCACGTCGTCTACGCCGCCCTGTTCGAAAAACCCGGCCTGGTCGCCGGTTGGTACGAGCAGGACCAGATGCAGACCAACCTGGCGATGATGCGGAACCTGATGACCCTGCTGCTGCGAGTCGCAACGGGCCTGCGCCACGTCAGCGTGCTTCAGGGCACCAAGGCCTATGGCGCCCACGTCCACCGCATGGCCGTGCCGGCGCGGGAGAACCGGCCGCGCGATCCTCACGACAACTTCTACTGGCTACAGGAGGACTACATCCGCGGCGTCCAGGCCGGCGCGACCTGGACCTTCACCATCTGGCGGCCGCAGGTGGTGTTCGGCGGCGCCCTGGGCGTGGCGATGAATCTGATCCCGGTGATCGGCGCCTACGCCGCCATCTGCCGCGAGCTCGGCCTGCCCTTCGCCTGCCCGGGCGACGAGGACAACATCATCGAGGCGGTCGACGCTGACCTGATCGCCCGCGCCCTGGCCTGGGCCGCCGAGTCTCCCGCCGCCAAGGGCGAGACCTTCAACATCACCAATGGCGACGTGATGGTGTGGAAGAATGTCTGGCCGGCCATCGCCGACGCCGTCGGCCTCGCCCCCGCCTTCGGCGCGCCGGTGTCGCTGGCGGCGTTCCTGCCCGCCCATGCCGACGTCTGGGACCGCATCGTCGCCAAGCACGGCCTTCGCCCGGTTTCCATGGCCGACCTGTGCGGCGAATCCCACCACTACGCCGACCTGCTGTTCTCCTGGGGCGCCCAGACCCCGCCAGCGTCCACGCTGGTCAGCACCATCAAGATCCGCCAGGCCGGCTTCGCCGACTGCGTCGACACCGAGGTGATGTTCGCCCGGTGGCTGACCCTCCTGGCCAACCGCCACATCCTGCCCTCACCAAGGACCACCCCATGACCGCTTCCCAAGAAATCCACCTCGTCCGCCGCCCCGACGGCGTTCCGCGTCCCGAGGACTTCGCCGTCGTCGACACCGTCGTCGGCGAGCCTGCCGAAGGCGAGATTCTCGTGCAGAACCTGCTGATGTCGGTCGATCCCTATATGCGACCACGCTTCAACGGCGACCAGGCGCTGAACGAGGCCCTGATCGGCGGCGGCGTCGGGCGGGTGATCGGCTCGCGCAACCCGAAGTTCGCCGAGGGCGACATCGTCCGCCACGGCGCCGGGATGCGCGAGGTCTTTCTCAGCGACGGCCGCGGCGTGCAGGTCCTCAACCCCGACCCGGCGCTGTCGCTGTCGGTCTATATGCACGCCCTCGGCGGCACGGGGATCACCGCCTATGGCGGCCTGCTGGAGACCGGCAAGCTCAAGGACGGCGAGCAGGTGTTCGTCTCCACCGCCGGCGGCGCCGTCGGTTCGGTCGTCGCCCAGATCGCCAAGATCAAGGGCTGCCATGTCGTCGGCTCGACCGGCTCGGACGACAAGGCCGCCTGGCTGCGCGACGTCGCCGGCCTCGACGCGGTGATCAACTACAAGACCGAGGCCCTCGCCCCGGCCCTGAAGGCCGCCACGCCCAAGGGCATCGACGTCTATTTCGAGAATGTCGGCGGGGCCCACCTCGACGCTGCCCTGACGCGGATGAACGTCCACGGGCGCATCCCGGTCTGCGGCATGATCTCGACCTACAACGGCGGCGGGGAGGGGGTCAGGAACCTGTTCGCCCTGATCTACGGTCGCGTCACCATGCAGGGCTTCGTCGCCAGCGACTTCCCCCACCTCAACGCCCAGTTCGTCGCCGACATGACCGGCTGGCTGAAGGATGGCCGGATCAAATACCAGGAGACCATCCTCGACGGTTTCGAGCGCGCGCCCGAAGGCCTGATCGGCCTGTTCGAGGGCCGCAACGCCGGCAAGATGATCATCCGCGTGGCGCAATAGGAGAGACCCCGATGACCACCGCGAACAAGCGTTCCCCCGACTACCTCACCGCCGTCGGCATCGGCGTCAGCGACCTTGCCCGGTCGGCCGACTTCTACAGCCGCGTGCTGGGCATGAAACAGACCGCCACCTTCAAGATCGACTATATGGACGAGATCGTCCTGGCCCATGAGGGCCGTAATGCCGTGGTGCTGATGCACTACACCGACGGCTCGGTCCGCAACTACAAGGACAACCCGATCAAGCTGGTGTTTCAGGTCAAGGACGCCGCCCGCCTGATCGAGGGCATCCGCGCCGAGGGTCTGGCCATCACCGTCGAGCCGAAGGTCTATCCGGGCATGGGTGGCTCGATCATTGGCATGGGCAAGGATCCGGACGGCTATGTCATCGAGCTGATCCAGGCCCCGGCGACCGTCCCCGCCTGACGCGGCGCGCTTCTCTTCCCCCTCTGGGGGAAGTCCCCCCGAAGGGGGGGAAGGGGGCCTTCCAGGTGAGGCATTCGCTGGGGCGGCCCCCTCCACCCCTCCGGGGTCCCCCTCCCCCGATGGGGGAGGAGAGTTATGTTGCGGTGCGGCAGCGCTTGCGGCGCGTCTGCTCATAAGGTGAGCGGGGTTTGACCGGAAAAGCGGCGGGTCCATTCTGCGACGCAACATTTCCTGTTGCGCTGCAAAATGAGGCTTGCGCCCGGTCTTAACATCGATCAGATGCCCTTCAACGACCACGCCGTTGGTCGGGAAACGTTCGGGCGAAGGGTTTTCCCAAACCTCAGCTCCAGGACACCGTCATGTTCCGTACCCTCGCCATCGCCGCCGTTCTCTCGGCCGCCGCCGTCATGCCCGCCGTCGCGGCCACCACCGTGACCGTCAATGTGTCCGGTCAGGACGCCAAGGCCGCCCATGCCACCA
>CAIQDO010000484.1 GCA_903870555.1 uncultured Caulobacteraceae bacterium | reverse complement strand
GCGCACGAAACCGAGCGCGCGGGTGTCGTCGCCGCCGTTGTGGCGGCTGGCGAAGCCCAGCGCCGCGAGATAGGACCATCTCGCGCCGCCTGACGTCTTCGGGTTGGGCGTGATGACCTGAACACCCGGCTTCACCAGGTCGAGCCAGTCCTTGATTCCCTTCGGATTGCCCTGGTGCACCAGAAACACGATCGTAGAGGTGTAGGGAGCGCTGTTGAACGGCAAACGCGACTGCCAGTTGGGCGCGATCAAGCCCCGTTGAGCGATGGCGTCGATGTCGTAGGCCAAGGCGAGCGTGACAACGTCGGCCTCAAGGCCGTCAACAACCGCCCGGGCCTGCTTGCCGGAGCCGTCGTGCGACTGTCGTATGCCGACATCCCCGCCCCCGCTCTTCTTCCACCAGGCGGCAAAGAGTCCGTTGAATTCCTTATAAAGCTCCCGGGTGGGGTCGTAGCTGGCGTTGAGCAGCGTCGTCGGACCCGCCGCACGGGCGAATACGGGAGCGGCCAGCGCCGCTGCGCCGGAGGCCGCAAGCAATCTACGGCGGGACAGTTCGATTGTCATGGGTTGCACGTTTTCTTGTCCAGGATGCCGAAACTAGGGCCCCCGCGGCCCGCTTCACAGGCGCCTTTTCTTCAGCCCAGCGCCCATCCTCTAACATTAGATATTCTATGGCCCGACATCAGGTTTGCTTAAGTGCTTCTATTTTGATCTAGTTCCTTGCCCTTTCGCTCATCCGCACCCTATCTGGGGTCCGAGCACCGTCTTGTTACTGAGTTTTTCATGTCCAATCCTTCCACAGTCGCGGTTGTCGGCGCCGGTTTCAGCGGCCTGTTGACGGCGCTACGCCTGCTGCTGACGCCTGAAGGGCCCCGCGTGGTGCTGATCGAGAAGGGGCCGCGCTTCGGCCGCGGCGCCGCCTATGCGACGGCCAGCCCGCATCACCTGCTCAATGTGCGCGCCACCAACATGAGCGCCCTGGTCGAGCAGCCGTCCCACTTCCTCGATTGGCTCGGCCAGGCCGGCGTCGTCGCCCCGGACCAGGTGTTCGTCACCCGCGACCGCTATGGACAGTACCTCCAGTCGTTGCTGCGCGACGCCACCGCCGAGGCCGGTTCGGGGCGGCTGTCGCTTGAGCACGACGAGATCGTCTCGGTGACGCGGGACGGCGATCGCTGGCGGCTCGGGCTGGCGATGGGCCGCGAGCTTTCGGCCGACGCGGTCGTGTTGGCCCTGGGAAACCTGACGCCGTCACCGCCGAAAGGTCTCGATCCCGCCCTGCTGGCGTCGGAGCGATATGTCGCCGACCCCTGGTCGTGGCAGGGTCCAAGCGCCACCACCTCGGGAGAGGTGCTGCTGATCGGGTCCGGACTGACCGCCATCGACGTCGCTCTGACGATCGACGACGCCCAGCCGGGTTCGCGGTTGTTTTGCCTGTCCCGTCACGGGCTGCTGCCTCGGCGGCATGGTGAAGCCATCGCGCCATCAGGCGGCCCCGGTGCGCCGGGCGGATCGCCCGCCGCCATTCTGGATGGGGTTCGCCGCCGCGCCAGGACGGACTGGCGCGGCGCAGTCGACAGCCT
>CAIQDO010000483.1 GCA_903870555.1 uncultured Caulobacteraceae bacterium | reverse complement strand
CGTGAAGTTGGTCATGTCCTGGATGGAGTCGATGCCCATCAGCTGACGCTTGGCGGCGGTGTAGGCCGAGATGGCCACAGGGACGGTCTGCAGGTTCTGTTCGCGTTTCTCAGCGGTGACCACGAGCTCGCCGATGGTGGTCTCGGTCGGCGGAGCCGTGGCGACCGGGAGATCGGCGGCGCCGGCGGGAACAGTCCCCAGCGTCAGGGCGGTCAAGGCGCTGGACATCAACAGGATCGTCCGGGTCATCGGTCCTCCACTCGCCGGTCAACGCCGGCTTTTTCTTCGCCGTGGCGCGAGTTGGCGCGTCGGCGGAAGCGGAGACCTTAGAGGAGCGCCATCGAACCGCTATCGGGGCGGGTCAATGCGCAGATTGATATCGGTCAAGGCCGGCGGCCACCCACGTGGGCGCCCACAAAGGAAACGGCGGGCCGGTAAACCGGCCCGCCGCGAAGGTGGGATGGGTCTTCTGTCGACCACGGCCCGGCACGCGAGGCGCCGGGCCGTAGGAATGCGATCAGAAGAACTTGTAGTCCATTTCGATGCCGTAGGTGCGCGGCGGGGTGACCGAATAGGTGCTGCCGATTCCCGTCTGCTGGAGATAGCCCCCGGCCGGCAGGGTCCCGTGAGCGCCATTGATGCCGGCGTAGCGTGTGCCGAAGGCGCCGGCGTCGTAGCCGATGGTGTTGAACAGGTTCTTGCCGAACACGATCACCTTGTAGCGGCCATTGGCGGCAGTCCAGGTGACGCGGGCGTCGACCTGATCCCACGCCGGAGCGGTGTTGTAGGAGCGGGTGAACAGGGCGCCTTCCTGGGTGTCCCGCCAGATGTAGCTGCCCGACAGGTTCAGGTTCCCGGCGGTGAAACGCATCGTGTAGTTGGCGTTGAAGGCGATCTTGTTGCGCGGCGCATTGGGCAGGCGGTTGCCCTTGATGCTCTGGAATTTCTGGCAGCCAGAAGTGTTGCTCGTCATGGCCTGACACTGGGCAAGGGTGTAGCTGCCCGTGTAGACATCGTTGGTCCAAGTGGTCGAACCGCTGTTGGGCAGGGGCTTCGCGTTGGGGCCGACGGCGTCCGGATCGGCAACGTCGACGACCTGACCGGAGGTGGAGTAGGCGTCGAGGTAGCTGTAGTCGAACAGGAAGGCCAGATCGCGGGTCGCCTGCCAAGTCGTTTCCAGTTCTACCCCGCGCGAGATCGCCGTCGGCACGTTGTAGAAGGTGGTGTTGGACTGGGACAGACCACCGCCGGTCAGGTTGACGGTGATCGGGATCTGCAGGTTGCTGTAGTTGTACCAGAACGCCGCGACGTCGGTGGTCAGGCTGTGGAACCAGGTCTTCTTGTAACCGAATTCGAAGCTGTCGACGTGTTCGGCGTCGGTGTAGGGCTGGTAGCTCAGCACGGTGAAGATGCCGATGTTGTAGCCGCCCGACTTATACCCTCGGCTATATTTGGCGTAGACCAAGGTGCTGGAGTCTGGGGTGAATTCGACACCGGCCGTGCCGGTGACGGCCTGCCAGCTGGAGTCATAGCGACGGGTGGCGAAACCTGTTTTCGGATCATAGACGGTCACGCCCGTGACGCCCTGGGGCAATTTGACCGTGCCGCCAGGACCATCAAGACCCGAATCGACGACGGTGCCGATCTGGGTCAGGTCGACCGCAGGAGTGTAGGGGCCGATATTGTTGGGGTCGGCGTAACACGCGGTGACCGCGAAGCAGATCAACCGCACGGATTCCGACCCGTACTTCTGGTCGTGCGAATAACGGATGCCGCCGGTGAACTTCCAGGATTCGTTGAACTTGTAGTCCGCCTGGCCGAAGAAGGCGTAGGATACGTTGGTCACCGACGGGCGGTTGTCGAACCGGCGGAAAGTGGTCGACGGAGCACAGACACCACCAGTCTGGGCGCAGAACACGCTGGGCAAGCCATAGGGGCCGTTCCACTGGGACTGAGCCGCGTCCTCAGTGTAGACCGGCTGCTGGTAGTGCTGGCGATAGTAGTAGCCGCCGACGACCCATTGAAGCGGGCCGGGGGTGGTCGAGATCACATTGATCTCGTGGCTCCAGAAGGCGTTCCTCTCCTGATAGAAGAAGTCCTCCTGCGGGTGAATCGTCAGGGGTCCGTAGGGACTGTTGATCGTGTAGGCGCTGACCGGGGCCTGATAGCCCTGAGCGATCGACCCGCCGCTAGGACCGCGCAGCTTGTAGTCGTAGTTCACCCCGCCGGTGACATACTTCACGTCGGCGAAGGGCAGATGATAGGTCAGGTGGGCGGCGATGGTGTAGGCATAGGGCAGGTTGACGGTGTAGGGAATCGCCCGCGATTCAATCCAGGGGCTGTTGATCGACGGGTTCGAGCAGCCCGTCGGCGACAGGTTGACGACGTTGGTCACCGGCGCGCCGGCCTGGCAGCCATAGCCGGGGTTGAGCTGGGTCGAGGCCACACCGGTTTCGGAGGTGATGTAGGGTTCTGGCGTCCAGCCGGCGGACGCAGCGCCCGGGCCGCCGGAGCCATTGGCCCACTGGTTGAAGCCGACCTTGGCCCAGAAATCGAGATTGTCGCTGATCTTCCACTGGATTTGGCCTTCCAGGTAGAATTGCTTGATAATCCCGCCTTCATCGGCCTTCCCGGGATAGATGTTCTTCACCCAACCCTGGGACTGCTTCTCGAAGTTGCCGGCAAGGCGACCCTGGATGTTGTCGGTGATCGGCCCGGAAACGGCGGCCTCAAGGTTAAAGTGGTCGTAGTTGGCGTAGGTGCCGCGGATTTCCGCATAGGGCGAGCTGGTCGGGTGGCGCGAGATGATGTTGATCGCGCCGCCGATGGAGTTGCGTCCGTACAGGGTGCCCTGCGGGCCGCGGAGCACTTCGACGCGGTCGAGGAACAGGGTGGAGGCGCCGGCGCCGACCGCGAAGGTCTCGTAGATGCCGTCCGAATAGTTGGCCACCGAGGCGTCGGCGGAGAGCACATTGGTCTGGCGGCCGACGCCGCGCAGCGAGATCCGGTCTGTGGAGCTGTTGTACTCCAGGCCGGGCGTGAAGTTGGTCATGTCCTGGATGGAGTCGATGCCCATCAGCTGACGCTTGGCGGCGGTGTAGGCCGAGATGGCCACAGGGACGGT
>CAIQDO010000482.1 GCA_903870555.1 uncultured Caulobacteraceae bacterium | reverse complement strand
TGGTGAACGATATCTACGCGCGGATGACGGCCCGTCCCGTGGCTCCGGTCGCCAAGGACGGCAACTTTCCCGGCTCCGGTCTGGGGATGGCTCTGACGCATGTCTCGACCAACACCCTGGCGGGGATGATGGAGGCCATCGCGGCGTCCCCCAACAACGGCATGGCGGATCTCGCCACCCTCGCGCGGGAACTCCAGATGGAGGCGGACGAGCTATTGCCGATCGCCGAAACGCTGCAGCTGATGCGTTTCGCGGAGATCGAGGGGCGCACGATTCGCCTGACGCCCGCCGCCCGGCGCTACGACGCGGCGGATGTCGATGAACGCAAGCAGCTCTTCGCTCAGCACCTGCTGGCCTATGTGCCGCTCGCCGGGCACATCCGGCGGGTCCTCGACGACCGGGCCTCACATCAGGCCCCGGCCACGCGTTTCCGGGATGAACTGGAAGATTTCATGTCCGAGCCCTATGCCGAGGAGACCATGGACGCGATCGTATCGTGGGGGCGTTACGCCGAGATTTTCGCCTATCACGAAGATGATGACAGGTTCAGTCTCGACGACCCCGCCTGACTGCGGATGGCGTCGCCTGTTTTTTGGCCACCACCGGCGCGCCACCGCCGGTTTTGCGAGCAATCATCCCCAACCCTCGGAGGTCTCTTTGAATTCAGCGGCCTGACGCCCCTGCAGGCCCGATAGCCAGTCCAACACCTAAAAACAGGGGATTCCCAACCATGACTCATCGTTTCTGGACGCTGCTTACGACAGCCGCAGCCGCCAGCCTGATGGCCGGCGGCGCCTTTGCCGCGGACGCGCCGGCTCCTGCCGCTCCGGCTACCCTGGATAGCTGGGTCAGTTCCATCAAGTTCAGTGGCCACCTTGAGGTGGGCGCGACGATGAACCCGCAGAATCCCCCCAGCGGTATCGACTACGGCCACCTGTTCACCGACAAGGCCAATCAGATCGTTCTCAATCAGTTCGCGGTGACGGCTCAGCGCGATCTCGACCCCAAGGCCACGGGCATCGACTTCGGCTTCAAGTTCCAGGGCATGTACGGGTCCGATTCGCGATTCACGCACTTCCTCGGCGAAGGCGACCATTCCTCAACCTCGCGTAATCAGTTCGACCTGGTTGAAGCCAACCTGCTGGCTCACGTTCCAGTTTCGGGCACCGGCGGCGTCGACGTGAAACTCGGTCAGTTCTCGACCCCGATCGGCAATGAAGTGATCGATCCGACCGGGAACTTCTTCTATTCTCACTCCTACATCTTCAACTTCGGCATTCCTCTGAAGCATACAGGAATCCTGGTCACCACCCACGTCAATCCGATCGTGGATATCTACACCGGCTACACCACCGGCGTGAACACGTCTCTGGGATCAGGCGGCGGCGCCAACGATGGCCAATTCCATTTCCTCGGCGGTTTCGGACTGAACCTCAAGAACCTGACCGTCCTGGCCCTGACCCACATCGGTCCGGAGAACCCGGCCGGGTCCCTTCCATCCAATGTGATCCACAAAAAGTATCGCTACCTGAACGATATCCTCGTCACCTGGCATGTCACCGACAAGCTGACGTCGGTCACCGAACTCAACTACATCAAGGATGACGGCTTCCCGTCCGGCGGCGGCGGCGTGGCTCAGTACCTGACCTATCCGATGAGCCCGATCGTCACGGCCGGTGTCCGCGCCGAAGTGTGGCGCGACAACAGCGGCTTCTGGGTCGGTTCCTATCCTGGCAACCAGGACTTCGTGAATGTCGAATTGGGCTTGCCGAACACCGCCTTTTTCCCCGGTGCGACCACCTATGGCGCGATTACGGTCGGCCTGAACATCAAGCCGACCAAGCTTCCCAAGATGATCGATGGTCTGACGCTGCGGCCGGAGATTCGCTATGACCGCGCGCTCGCGGGCACCAGGCCGTTCGGCTACGCCGCCGGCGGCGACAAGGACGAAGTCACCATCGGCCTCGACATGGTCGTGCCGCTCGCCTTCTGACCGGACGATCAGCCCGGGCCGTGCGGGTTCACCCGGACGGTCCAGGCGCCTTTATCTCGCGTCCAACCCTCCCGGACGCGTCTCGACCCAAGGCGGAGCGCCTTGGGTCTTTTTTTGTGTCGGTTGGCTCACCGCATGCCCATCGGCGCATATCCGAGGTGCAGGCCAGCGTCGACCATCAGGGTCTCGCCCGTGATATGGCGAGACGCGGGCGATGCGAGAAAGACGGCGGCGCCGGCGATGTCCTCGGCCGTCGACGCGGCGCGCAAGGGGGTCGAGGCCATGACACCTTGACGCATGCGATCGAGCTGCTCGGCCTTCATGCCGCGGCCAAACCACGGCGTGTCGATGTACCCGGGGCAGATGGCGTTGACCCGGATCCTGGGCGCGAGGGCCCGCGCCAGTGACAGGGTCATCGTCACGAGGGCGCCCTTTGAGGCGGCGTAGGGCACCGAGCTGCCGATCCCCAGCACCGCGGCCACCGAAGCGGTATTGACCACGGCCCCCGGCGTGGGGCCCGCCTCGAGCAGGGCGCGGGTCGCGCGGACCATTTGATAGGCGCCGACAACGTTGACCGCGTAGATCTTCATGAAGTCCTCGGCCGAAACGGCGTCGAGGTCGGCATGGTTATTGGCGAACTTGGTCACACCTGCGTTGTTGAAAAGGGCGTCAACGCGACCGAAGGATGCGGCGGCGCCCGCGATTCGACGGCAGTCGTCGTCGCTGGCGACATCGCCCTGAACCAGGACCCCTTGACCGCCGACCGCCTCGACCAGGCGCGCCGTCTCACGCGCCTCCGCCTCGCTTGAAGCATAGTTGATCAGAACCGTCGCGGCCCCGCGTTCAGCCGTCTCGACCGCGATCGCTCGTCCCAGACCGGTCGAGGCGCCGGTGATCAGCACGACGGCCCCTTTGAAATCCGTGCCAGACATGGCGTCTCCCTTTCGCTTGTGTTCGGTCTTGACGTTGGAAATAGCCGCGATGGCGGCATTTGTCGCCAGCTCTGTCGGCTTGCGGCGATCCGCGCTAAACGCCCACCGATGGAAGACATGCGCCTGACTCAACTCGGCCGCGAGGTTCGCGGCTTCGATTCACCTGACGAGGCGGTGCTTGAGCGCGTGCCGAATCCCCAGGCTGGAAAATTGTACCTGGCTCGGTTCACGGCGCCCGAATTTACCTCCCTGTGCCCTGTCACCGGGCAACCGGATTTCGCCCGCATCGTGATCGACTACGCGCCAGGGAACTGGCTCGTGGAATCAAAATCCCTGAAGCTTTTCCTATCGTCGTTCCGCAATCACGGCGCCTTCCATGAGGACTGCACCCTGGCGATTGGCGGTCGCATTGTCGCCTGCGCCGAGCCGGTTTGGCTGCGGATCGGCGGTTACTGGTATCCGCGTGGCGGCATTCCGATCGATGTGTTCTGGCAGACCGGACCGGCG
>CAIQDO010000481.1 GCA_903870555.1 uncultured Caulobacteraceae bacterium | reverse complement strand
GGCGTTCTGGCCTTCATCACCGACGCCTGGCCCGCCCTGAAACCCGCCTTGACCCTTTGGAAACCCTCCGGGCCGCTGTCGGGCGTTTCCACCGTGGCGATCGCCGTGTGGCTGGCGGCCTGGGTCGTCTTGGCGGCGGTATGGGGCGGCCGGCGTGTCAGTCTGGGTTGGGTAAATCTGGTCGCCTTCGCCATGCTGGCGACCAGCCTCCTGCTGACATTCCCACCGTTCATGGACCTGTTGCAGGGAAAGTAACCTTGACGATCCGTCGGCCTCCCGATCGCTACGACGCGATGACGATCTTTCTTCATTGGCTGACGGTCGCTCTGGTCGCCTTTCTATGGATCGGCGCCCGAACCCTGGACTGGCTCCCGGTGGGCGCCAGCCGCGCCGATGGCCGATCACTGCACATCGTCGTTGGTTTGATGTTCGGCGCGCTGGGCGGCGCCCGGCTCGTATGGCGCCTGTCATTCGGTCGGCCGTTGCCGGTTTCGGACGCGGGCTGGATGGGCGCGGTGGCGAAAGTCAGTCACGCCGCCCTCTACGCAATGCTGGCCGCCATGGTCTGCATCGGCATCCTTCTCGCGTGGACAGGCGGGGACAGCCTGTTCAACGCCTTGCCGGCCCCGATTCTCAGCGCAGACGCCAAGGACCTGGTCCATCAGCTCACCGCCCTGCACGACGACCTTGGCTGGGCGATCCTGGCCCTGGCCGGGCTGCATACGCTCGCAGTGCTCTACCATCATCATGTGCTTCGTGACGCCGTGCTCGGCCGGATGCTGCCGGCCGCGCGCGCGCCTCCCCGCTGAAACCTCCCCTCAGCGCGCCCTGCCGGGTATCGTGCTGGGCACGATCCTGGTCACGGTTCCCCTGATCGCGCGCGAACCCATTCCGCTGATGACCGAACAGGGCCCCGATGAGGAACTTGCAGCGGTCACGCTCGGCGCCGGCGGCTGGTCGGTTTTCCGGCGGGTGACTCTCCCCAACATCCGTTGGGCGCTTCTTCACGGTATGCTGCTGTGCAACGCCCGGGCTATGGGTGAGTTTGGCGCGGTGTCCGTGCTGTCGGGTCATATCCGCAGCCTGACCGAAACCCTGCCCTTGCGTGTCGAGGCCCTATATAACGACGACGACTTCGTCGGCGCGTTCTCGGCGGCGACTCTGCTTGGGGGACTTGCCATCGTCACGCTGGTCGCCAGGACGATGCTCGAACACGTGATCCGGGCCGCAGACCGGGCAGGCGCCATCGAGGAAGCCGGCGCATGACCCTGGCGATAGACGGCGTCACCAAGGCTTTCGGGCGGTTTCCCGCGCTGGCGGGGGTGTCGCTTGAGGTGCGCGATGGCGAATTCCTGTCGCTGCTCGGACCCTCCGGGTCTGGCAAGACAACCCTGTTGCGCGTCCTGGCGGGGCTCGACCAGCCAGACCAGGGGCGGGTGCTGTTCGACGGCGCCGATTTCCTCGCTCAGACGGCCCGGGAGCGGCGGGTCGGCCTCGTTTTCCAGCAGTACGCGCTATTTCGCCATATGACCGTGGCCAGGAATATCGCCTTCGGTTTGGAGGTGCGGCCACGAGCCACACGCCCTTCCGCGGCGAAAATCCGGGCGCGTGTCGACGAACTGTTGACCCTTGCCCAGATCGACGGGCTCGGTCACCGCTATCCCACAGAGCTCTCCGGCGGCCAGCGACAGCGCGTGGCTGTCGCCCGAGCCCTGGCGGTGGAGCCGAGGCTTCTGCTGCTCGACGAGCCGTTCGGCGCCCTCGACGCCAAGGTCCGCAAGGAACTCCGCGGCGAACTGCGTCGCATCCACGACGCCACCGGCGTCACGACCATCCTGGTGACGCACGACCAGGAGGAAGCCATGGCCCTCGCCGATCGCGTGGCGCTGATGAACAAGGGCAGAATGGAGCAGGTCGGTACCCCAGCCGAACTTGATACGACGCCGGCGTCACCGTTCGTGTTCACCTTCCTTGGCGAGACCAACCGATTGGCTTGCCGTGTGGACAGCGGGCAGGCCCGGTTTGACGGTTTTGCCGCGCCGGTCATCACACCGCGGGAGCCGGCCGACGGGGCTGCAGTGGCGCTGTTCCGGCCGGAGGACGCCGCTCTCGACGGCGGAACGCACGCCCAGGGCTTGCCGGTGAGAATCGTCGAGATCCATGGCCGGGGAGCCTTGCGCCAGATCGAATGCCTGACGGCCGTCGGCGAGCGGCTGACCGTCGAGGTCGCCGAAGCCTTTGCCACAGGCTTCACGGCTGGCCAGCCCGTCCGCCTCACCGCACGGCGTGTCGTCGTGGAAGCCTGATCCTCAAGTCATCCGCATTTCGAATAACCACAGCTGAAGCAGGTGTCGCAGCCCTCCTTGCGAACCATCTCAAACGCGCCGCAGCGTGGGCAGGCGGCTTTTCCGAACATCGCCTTGGTTTCTGAGGCGGGGGCGATGACCGGGCGAGGGGGCGCCGCTCCGAGGTGACGCTCGATCACGCCGCCGATCGCCGCCAGAAGGGACGGAACATAGCGCCCGTCGATCCAGCCGCCACCGCGCGGGTCGAACACCGCCTTCAACTCCTCGGCCACGAACGACACGTCGCCGCCGCGGCGGAACACCGCGGAAATCATCCGCGTCAGGCCCAGAGTCCAGGCGTAGTGCTCCATGTTCTTGGAGTTGATGAAGATTTCGAACGGTCGCCGCCCGTCCGCGCCATCGGTGTCGTTGATGGTGACATAGACCGCATGCGCGCTGTCGGGCCATTTGAGCTTGTAGGTGGCGCCGCCGAGCGCTTCAGGCCTGGGCGACAGCTTGACCTCCATCGGCGGGCTCGCCGGGACTGCGGGCCTCTCTGTCGGCGCTGGCGCCGACAGCACCGAGCCGGTGATGGCGTTGGGTCGATAGGTCGTCAGGCCCTTGCATCCCAGGCGGTAGCCCTGAACGTAGACATCGGCGAAGTCCTCGAAGGGGATATCCTCGGGGCAGTTGACGGTCTTGGAGATCGAGCTGTCGACCAGGGTCTGGGCGGCGCTCTGCATGGTCAAGTGGTCGGCGGGAGTCAGGTCCTGGGCGCTGACGAACACCTCGGACGGCGGGGCGGCCTCGCCGTTGATCTGCCGCCAGACGGCCAGGGCGTAGTCCTGGACCGCCTCGTCGCGGCTGGACCCGTCTGGCTGGCGGACCTTGCGGGTGTAGGCGTAGGCGAACACCGGTTCAACGCCGGAGGAGACATTCCCCGCCACCAGCGAGGTCGTGCCGGTCGGGGCGATCGATGTGAGGCAGCCATTGCGCAGACCATGGGCCGCAATCATCGCGCGGGTCTCGGCGTCCAGGGAGGCCAGATTCGGCCGATCGAGCATCACCGGATCGTACAGCGGGAACGCGCCTTTCCGCGCCGCCAATTCCGCCGAGGCGCGGTAGGCCTCGCGCTTGATCACCGCCAGCCACCTCTGGGTCAATGCGACAGCGGCGGTGTCGCCGTAGCGCGCGCCGCAGAACACCAGGGCGTCGGCGAGGCCGGTGACGCCAATGCCGATCCGTCGCTTGGCTCGCGCCTCCCGGTCCTGGGCCTCCAGAGGGAAGCGGGAGATGTCGATCACATTGTCCAGGAACCGCACGGCGGTGCGGCT
>CAIQDO010000480.1 GCA_903870555.1 uncultured Caulobacteraceae bacterium | reverse complement strand
GGCCCCGAACCATGATGGCCTGATCGGCGCATGACGTCCGAACTCGACCAGCCGACTCCGCTCCCGCCGCCGCCGGCACGGCGCGTCCTCATGCTCGGCGCCACCGGGACCATTGGCCGGGCGACGGTGCTGGCGTTGCTGGCGCGGGGACATGAGGTCGTCTGCTTCGTCCGTAAGCCGGTCGTCGTCGACGGCGCCGAGGTCCGCGTCGGCGACGTGACCGATCCGGCCTCTCCGGCCCGCGACGCTTTCCGGGGCGAGCGGTTCGACGCCGTGGTTTCCTGCATGGCCTCGCGCACGGGCGCCCCCAAGGACGCCTGGGCCATCGACTGCCAGGCGCATCTGAACGTGCTCGAAGCGGCCAAGGCCGCCGGCGTCGGCCACTTCGTCCTGCTGTCGGCCATCTGCGTGCAGAAGCCGCTGTTGGCCTTCCAGCACGCCAAATTGGCCTTCGAGACGGCCCTGGCCGGGTCCGGCCTGCGCTGGTCGATCGTCCGCCCAACGGCGTTCTTCAAGTCGCTGTCGGGCCAGATCGAGCGGGTGCGGGGCGGGCGACCGTTCCTGTTGTTCGGTGACGGGACCCTGACGGCCTGCAAGCCGATCAGCGACGAGGACCTGGCGGACTACATCGCCGGCTGTCTCGACGACAAGAGCCGGTGGAACCGCGTCCTGCCGATCGGCGGACCCGGCCCGGCGATCACCCCGCGTCAGCAGGGTGAACATCTCTTCGCCCTGCTCGGACGCCCGCCCAAATTCCAGAGCGTTCCGGTGCGCATGCTCGACGTTATCATCGGCGTGCTGGCCACCCTGGGTCGCCTGTCGCCGGCCCTGGCCGAGAAGGCTGAACTCGCCCGGATCGGCCGCTACTACGCGACCGAGTCGATGCTGGTGCTCGACCCCGTCACCGGCCGCTATGACGCCGCGACGACCCTCTCGACCGGAACCCGCACGCTGTTCGCGTTCTACGCGGACGTTGTGGCCGGGGCCAAGGCGCCGGACCTCGGCGATCACGCCGTTTTCGGCGCGGCCGATGGCCGTGCGGCGCCCCCGCCCCGTCAGCCCGCCACGTAGCCCATCCCCCAGAACACGGCCATCAGAGCGCCCATGGCGGCCCAATGGCGGCCGTGGGTTGGAGAAACCCGGGCGCGCAGGGCGTAGATGATCGTCGCGACAACCACGAACAGGGTCTCGGCCCAGCCCGACACGGGCCCGAATACCTTGAACAGACCAAGTTTGATCGTCGAGTGCGGCCACAGTTCCATGTCCGGCCGATGCACCAGCACATCGAGCCCCCAGTGGGAGAACACGGCGGCGAACATCACCAGCATCACGCCCCGGCCGCGGCTTCTGAACAACGCGGCGAACAGTCCGCCCAGAAGCAGCGTCGTCAACAGGGAGTGGGACCAGGGGATATTGAGCAGGTGCGCCGTCTTCCAGTTGGGCGACAGCCCCTCGACGCCGCAGGCGACCAGCAGGCCGAAGCCGATATCCAGCAGGCCCGCGCCCGCCACCAGGCCCCAGGTCGGCGCCTCGGGTTTCGCGGTCTTCAGGATCAGCGCGCTCGCGAAGTGTCCGGCATACATGTCGGCGCTCCTCAATCCGTGTCGGGGCGAGCGGCCTTCGGGCGGTCCAGCCAGGCCATCAGGGGGATCGGAACCGCGAAGATGCCCAGGTTGATCAAGCCGGTGATCAGATTGTCCAGGCTCATCGCGCTCAGGCTCCGGTGGCCGCGCACAGGCGCAGATCGGCGGGCGGGCGAACGAGCGTCAGGTTCGCCCCGAGGGCGCGAAGGCCCTTGTAGCCGCGCATCCTGATCTGGCCGCCGTCCACGGAGTCGATATCGAGATCGTAGTTGGCGCCGCCGTCGAAGTCGTAGACATGGCCGGCCTTCCAGCCGCCGCCCTTGGTCGACTTGACCTCGGTGATGTAGTCGATCCCGCAGACACGGCGGCCTCTGAGGGCCGGATTGGGGTTCTTGAGGTCGAGCAGCGGACGGGCCTGCGGCGCCGCCTCCGCCTTCAACCACACGATGCGGCCGCAGAGCGCCTCTCCGCAGGCGTGGAATTGGACAGCGGCGCGTCCGTCGTCCCACATCCAGACGCCGGCCGGGATTCCCGGGGCCGCTGATGCGGCTCCCGCGCCGGCGAGGCCGACCAGGCCGAGTAGGACGGAAGCGGTGGCCATCCGTCGATGGCGGACATCAGTGGGATGTCGTTTGATCATCGTTTGTCTCCATAGCTTCGGGTTCAACGGGGGATGGGCGCGCCTGGAGGCCTTCGCCGAGCAGAACGGCAAGCCGCTCGGCGAGGCCGGCGGGATCCACGGTCGTTTCGTTGAAGTGCGCGGACCGGGCGATCTGGCCGAGGGTTCCGAACAGGACCGTCGCGATCAGGGCTGGCGGAATATCGTCCCGCAGACGGCCCGCCCGCCCCTCGCGCGCGATCATCT
>CAIQDO010000479.1 GCA_903870555.1 uncultured Caulobacteraceae bacterium | reverse complement strand
CCTGACCGCGCTGGGCGTCGCCTGCCATATCGGCAGCCAGATCACCGACCTTTCGCCCCTCGCCCGGGCCTTCGGCCTGATGCGCGATCTGGTCGGGCGCCTTCGCGCTCACGGCCTGGCGGTGTCGCGCCTCGATCTCGGCGGCGGCCTGGGCGTGCCCTACTTCAGCCAGCCCGATCCGCCCACGCCGATGGACTTCGCGGCCATGGCCGATTCGGCGGTCGGCGACCTCGACATCGAGCTGGCCTTCGAACCCGGCCGGGTGATCGCCGCCAACGCCGGCGTGCTGGTGTCGCGGGTGATCCACATCCACCAGCGGCCGGAAGGCCGGCGGTTCCTGGTGCTGGACGCGGCGATGAACGACCTGATCCGGCCGGCGATGTACGACGCCTATCACGACATCCGGCCCGTGACGCCGCGCGAGGGCGCCCTGGCGGCCTATGACGTGGTCGGACCGGTCTGCGAGACGGGCGACAGCTTCACCCGCGACCGCCTGCTGCCGCCGATGGCCGCCGGCGACCTGGCGGCCTTCATGAGCGCGGGGGCCTATGGCGCGGTGATGGCGAGCGAATACAACAGCCGGCCGCTGATCCCGGAAGTGCTGGTCAAGGACAAAGCCTGGGCGATCGTCCGCCCCCGGCCGACCTATCACGAGATGCTGGCGCGGGAACCGTCGGCGCCCTGGCTTTGACGGGCGTCGCCCGCCCATTTTCCGTGCGAGAGCCTAAATGTGGCGAAATTCGGCAACAACGCGTTGACCTCGCCGAGGTCAGAGGTTAATTGAATAGGCAGGTTGACTTCGACCCCGTGACGACTTAATCCCGCCTCGCACTAGGCAATCCTTCGAGCGAGATCAAAACAACGCACGCTCTGTGTCAGCTATAGAAGAGTTTAGGCAGCGCGTCGACAAGACTTCGAGGCGCAGACCGGCCCGTCACCCGCCCCCAAGTCTGCTGGATCAGACAGCACCGTCTGTCGCGTGTTCAGCGGCGAATGATGTTGAAGCAAAACGGAGCGTCATCGTGAATTCCATCATCAGGCTCGCGGCCGTCGCCGCAGGCGTGTCTCTCGTGGCCGGGGCCTCCGCCGCGCCGGCCGCGGTCCTGGTCGCCACCTGGACCGGCATCGTCGCCAGCGGTCATGACGACACGGGCGTCTTCGGCGCCATCGGCAACCTGGCGGGCGACGCCTACGTCGTCAGGTTCACCTACGACACCAGCATCGGCTATCGCGACAACAGCCTTCCCGCATACGATCTCGTCTTCGGCGGGTCCGACTATGGCTACGCCCCGCCAGTTTCCGCAACCGTCACCATCAACGGGCAGACTGTTTCGATCAACGGCGGCTTCGAGAGCGACGCGATCACCAAGCCGACTCTTCCGAAGGTCGACTTCTTCAGCAAATACACGCACAACGACGCCAATATCGACATTCAGACAAACATCGAAATGTACGATCAAGCAGACGTCCATCAGGCAACGCTGGAAACTCCGGTGGCTTTGACGACTCTCTCCGGCGCCCAGGCCGGAAATTTTAACTGGTTCGTCTACGACTACAATCTGGGCTTGAAAACCGGGCAGGCCGCAGCGACGCTGAACGGCGGCACGCTGCAGATCAGCGCCGTCCCGGAACCCGCCGCCTGGGCGCTGATGGTCACCGGGCTCGGCCTGATGGGTGGGAGACTGCGCCGCCGTCGATTCGCGGCCTTCGGCTGACGCCTTCGCGCGGCCGAGCCTCAGGTGGCAGCGGCTTCCTGCACCGCGGCGATCTGGGGCAGGCCACGGTAGGCGCCGCCCACGTCCATGCCGTAGCCCACCAGGAACCGGGCCGGCGCCTCCCAGGCGACATAGTCCGGGGTCAGGGCGCGCGGCTTCGGCCACGGCTTGCGGGCGAACACCGCCGTGCGCACT